>NC_013512.1:2100000-2306351 GCF_000024885.1 Sulfurospirillum deleyianum DSM 6946 | reverse complement strand
ATTACATGTAAGCTAAAAGTGCTATTTGAGTTGGAGCAGAGTATTGAGCATCTCATCTGCGGTAGTAATGGTTTTTGAGTTGGCTTGATAGCCTCTTTGAATCACAATAAGCTGTGTTAATGAGCGTGATAAATCCACATTACTCATTTCTAAAGAGCTGGATTGAACAGAACCTTTTCCACCTGTTCCTGCTTGTCCAAATACAGGGTCTCCAGAGTTAGAGGTTTGAATGTAACAGTTACCGCCATCGCTCTCTAATCCGCCATTATTGGTAAAAGTTGACATGGCAACTTGAGCTAAGGCAAAACTTCGACCGTTAGTAAAACTACCAATAATTGTTCCTGTTTCATCAACACTTAAACCTGATAAATCTCCACCTGTATAACCATCTTGATTAATATTGGTGGTACTAGAGTCTTTATCAAAACTGGTAATGCCATCAAGTTGTCCAACGGAACCAAAATTGAGTTGAACAATTTGGTTAGCGGTTGAACCATTATTGGCGGTATAGGTTAAGTTTCTTGGTGTATACGTTGCTAAAGAACCATCAGAATTAAATCGAATACTTCCTGTAACAACATTTTTTGGTTCTTCACCTAAATTAATATCGCCTGGTTCTGGAACGGTAACGGTTACAGACCATTCTGTACCTCCTGTTTCAGTAAAACCTGTTTTGGTGTACTGGAAACGAATGGTATGTTTAGAACCAAGTGAATCATAAATATCTGTACTGGAAGCTAAACTTGCCATATAGAGGCTTTGTGTACTTCGTGTGGCTGTACCACTTGTGAGTGTTCCTTGAATAGAGCTCATTGATGTTGTAAAACTGTCGTTGGTTGAAATATTATTTTTAGAATTTGTCAATCCAGTGACTGTTAAATAAAGCGATTGATCATCTTCTGTTAAAAAATTTGTTCCAATGATAAGACTTGTAGGTACGCCTGAAACATCCGCCATGGTTGAACCTTGTGGAATTGTTGATGTTACACTTAAAATATCACCTGCTGGAATAACATCACCACCTGTGTAAGTACCATTATTTGTAATAATAGAGCCTGTAAAAGTTGCAGGAAGGGTTATATCATCTTGAAAAACAGTATTGGCTGGGAAGGTAATTCCACCTTCTGCAAGTGAAGCATTAAGTTCAGCAGATGTACGAGTGTAAGATGTCAGTGTAGAATCCACAAAATCACCATCTTCACTGGTAAATGCATCCCCTGTCGGATTACTAATGACAAATTGTCCTGCATCATTAACGGTAACAGTAACACCATCGTTTGCATCAGGGGTATTAGCATCTCCTGTATAATTAACCCAAAGCCTTGCATCTGTTTGCATAGCATCTCTTAACTCTTCAGTGGTTCTAAAATTACGAACATCTGAATCATCATACGTATGGCTTGTATTGGTTGGAGAACTGCTGTAAGTATATTGATACGCTGTAATAATTTGAGTATCTACAAAACCTGTACTTGCACTTGTTGCGGTTGTATCTACATCCATTTTAATATTTTTTGTAGAGGCTTCAGTCCCCGTAGAGTTATCATTGCTTAAGACAATATAATTACCGCTTGTAATAGTTGCTGTAACACCTGTCACAGAAGTTTGAGCATTAATAAGTGCTGCAATTTGCGCAGCAACAACTTCATTTTTTTCAGTGGTTGTACTGTATGTTGAAGTGGAGATGCCTGTCGTTCCTGTTGTGATAGTGGTACCATTGATAGTCATGGTTAAATGTGTAACATCAGAAGCGTCTGCTTCAACTTCAATACGTTCTGTTTTTGCTTGAGCATAACTGATCCACGTTCCTTGTCCATCTGTTAAGCTTAATGCCTCACCATCTGAATCAAAAAGAACTCCAAAATCAACACCCCGTTCATAGACTTCTGTATTATTATTAAAAATAGTATCAGCGTTATCATCTTCGTTGTGCACTTCAGCTGCATCCATAATACCATCATTATCTGCATCCACCCAACCACTTTTTGAATCGAGTGAATAGATAGAAGTTTTATTGGTGCCAACACTGGTTCCTGAGTCTAAATTGGCTTTAATGGAAACAATAGAAGTTGCATTAGCAGGTGTTGTATAACCTGGAGTGATTAAAATATTTGAGATAGGTGATGTAGTATCAATTTGTCCCGTCTCTTGATCTCGTAACCATCCTTGAATAATATAACCGTTTGAATCAACAAAGTTACCATTGGCATCAAAACTAAAGTCACCATTTCGGGTATATTTGTAGGTGGTTCCTCCATCAGGAGAAACCACAAAAAAACCATCACCACTGATGGCAAGGTCGGTATCTTTATCGGTAGTTTCAATAGAACCTTGTTCAAAGATTTTTGTCACGGTACTAATTGTTGTTCCTAACCCAATTTGCATAGAGTTTTTACCACCAAGTTCACCCTGCGGTGCAGTAGCGATGGATACGGTTTGGCTTAGAAGGTTTGAAAAGTTTGCACGTGAATATTTATAACCTGTTGTATTGACGTTTGCAATGTTGTTAGACTCAACGTCCATCGCAATTTGATGTGCTTGTAATCCGGTAACGCCGGCCCATAGTGCTCTCATCATAGCGTATCCTTTGTCTCTCTTTTATAAAATTTATATGGAAGTAAAAGCAATTTTTATTCCATGTTACTGTTATGTTACTATGCCTTCATATTGATGGCATTTTTTAAAAGCTCATCGCTAGTGGTGATACTTTTAGCACTGGCATCAAACGCTTTTTGTACAATAATAAGTTCAGTTAAAGCCGTTGCAAGACTGACATTGCTCCCTTCGAGTTTATGGCTGTAAACTTTTGAGCCTAAAAAACTCTCACCACTTTCATCTGCATAAAAAAAAGCTTTACCACTGTTGGAGGATTCAGAGAAAAGGTTGGAAGATTCAGCCATGAGTCCTTGATCGTTTTGAAAATGATACACAGCTATTTTAGCCACAGAGGAGCTTTTACCATTGCTAAAACTGGCAATGACATTTCCATTGGTATCGACATCGTATCCTGTTAAAAAGCCCTCCAAAGTGCCATTTGAGCTTGAAGCATTGGCTTTGTCTATATTTGCATTTGAAACCATGCCATCGTATCCACCAACGGTACCTAAATTAAGCGTTAACGTTGTTCCACCATTATTGATGGTAGGAATGGTATTGCTGGCTAGTGAGCCATTGCCATTAAAGGTTAATGCTCCCGTTTGGGTATCGACAATTTCATAGACTTTATTGGCAGTTTTATCAATATAGTATTGTGTTGTATCGTAGGTTTTTGAAGTATCATACGTTTCATAAAAACTATAAATATTTACCACGGCATTCCATGTGGTTTCGGTTGAGGTTTGAGGTATCACTTTGGTAAAGGTCATATCTAAAATATCTTTGTCTCCATCAGGACCAATGATGCTCGTACTGAAATTTTCTTGTGTGGCTACTTCTTGTTCCGTTTGAAGTTTAGCAGATGTAAGAGTAAAGGCACTGCTTAAATCGTAAGCGCTAACATCATAGTCATTAATACTCCATTCTAAATTTTCATCTAATGTAGCCGTGAGTAGGAGTGTTTTACCCGAAGCGTCTTTGAGTGTTACATCGACAATATCCCCTTTTTGAGGAGTTTGTGTTGTTATGGTATTGGTAATAGTTCCATTAAGAGTGAGTGTTTTTGATGTCGTATCTGCAAGAACGCTAGAAGGATAATCAGCACTATTTAAATCCAATGTAACGGCATCTGTTGTAATCGTTGGATCCAAATTGGCGCTGTAAGAAGCTTCTGATGAGGCAACAGGTGGGTAATAAAGTGTCTTTGGTAAATTAACAATACCTTGACTTCCAATGGTTCCTAATCCAACATCATTGAGTTCGGTGATGGCATAAGGTGTCACTGAACTAGCTGTGCCATTGTTATAGTATTGACCAAATTTCGCTAAGGTATCAGCATCTAATGTCGTCGTTGCAATGTTATTGCCTAAGGTTGCTAAAAGGTAATTTCCATCACCATCCACTAAATTTCCCTCTGCATCTAAAGAAAAACTTCCTGCACGGGTATAATAGGTGTTGCCATCAGCGCCTTGTACCCCAAACCAACCTTCACTTCCAAGTGCCAAATCAAAAGTATTGTCCGTATTTTCTAAAATACCTTGTGACATGTCCAGTGCTGTATTAAAGCTTTGCGCCCCCATTCCAACACCATTAGAATAGCTGTTATACGTTCCTACTAAAATAGAGGAAAAAAGAGAAGAGACTTCAGGAGTGCTTCCTTTAAAACCATTGGTATTGACATTGGAAATATTATTGCCAATGACATCTATATAAAATTGGCTTGTTTTAATACCTGATACGCCATTGTATAAGGAGCTATTCATGGTTTATCCTTTCTCTTTTATGCTAGAGACTGATCATAAAATTCAAGAACTTCATCAATCGCATAGTAATAAGAACCCAATTTGACATAGGCTGCACCATCAACATACCTGACAGATTCAACAGGATAAGTTCCTGCTTGGGTTGTTTTTAAAGCACCGCTCGCATCGGTGTAAGAGACGGTGGCACTGTATGTTCCATCAGCAAGTTGTGTTCCGTCATTATCAACACCATCCCAATTAAAAGCGATAACACCACTTTTTCCTGCCACAGAATCACCAATATCAATGGTTTTAACGGTTTTGCCATTGGTATCTGTAATAGTCAGGGTTCCATCTTTAATTTCAGAAGGGAAATAGATTTCAAAATTAGATGTTTTGTTTTCAAGGGTAATGGCAGAACTTCCCAAACTTGCCATTTGACCAATAACGCCAATCGCACTAAAGTTGGTGTTAGCTGAAAGTTGATCTGAGAGCTCTTCAAGAGCTGCGGTGGTATTTTGAGAAGCTTCCAATGAAGAGAGCTGTGCGGTTTGTGTCAAGATTTTGTCGCTGTCCATTGGGTCAGTCGGGTCTTGATGTTCTAATTCTGTAAGGAGAAGTTGTAAAAAATCATCATTGCTGAGTGATGATTTGGTTGAACTTGTTGTTGAACTTGTCGTTGTATTTGTGGAAGAGCTTGTAATTAAATTTTCCCAACCTGTTGCCATGATAAATCCTTTGTATGTGTTTTGTTAATGTTAAACGTATTGAGGAATGACAATCTCTAAAAGGGTTGTTTCCTCTTCACTATTTTCGGTGGTATAACTCTGAAAGTCACCACTACTGTTATCTTGTTTTTGGTGTTGATGTGAGTGTTCACTTTGTCTTTGGTCGCTAAAATTCATCTCTAAATTGGTAAATCCCATATTGATTAAGGCATTTTTGACTTCGGCTTGATTTTGTGTAAAGAGTGACATGGTGGTTGCATTGGATGAAATATTTACATGTAAATTATTTCCACGTGTAAGCAGTGTTACATCGACTTCGCCTAAATTTTTAGGACTTAGAGCCAATTCGACCTTCATAATGGGTGGTTTATAGGCTTCAATTTTTTCCTGTAAATCAGTTGCAAATTGATTGAGACTCTCTTTGAGGGTCGCACTTTTTGTGTTTAGTTCTTGTTTAAAATTTGTTTTGATATCACTTTTATCGTGAATAAGCGTTTGTGTTTCCTCTAAAGTTGTTGTGCCATTTTCCTCATAGGAAGTGACTTGTTTTTGGCTTTTGAGGATCTCTTCTTCATTGCTCAGGGTATTTGTATCTTCAGTATGAACGGATTTTAAAAGATTTTCAAGGGGTTTGCTGTTTTCATTATTTTTAGGTTTAGTTTCAATTTCACTACGATTTGAGACTAAGGTAAAAGATTCATCATCTTTGTTTGTTTCGACGATGGAAGGTATGGCTGTTTTTTTCGTTTCATTGTGATGCAAAGCTTTTTGAGGCGTTGTTTCCAGAGAAGGTGTCGGTTGCTTTTCATTTACTATGAGCGTTGTTGTTTGAATCACACGTTTTTCTTCCAAAGAAGGTGTCTCTTTTGAGATTAATTCGCTTAAAATGGATGGAGTGGGTGTGGATTCATTTTTGGGTGTTTGTTGTTTATCTAAAAAACTCATAACATTAGTGGTTAGAGCCTTAGGAAGTTCTTTGGATTGGTTGTTTTGTACGTTGGTTAACGCCGTTTGTAGGTCTTCAAAAAAACCACTCTCTTTAAGCGTTGGAAATTTGGTTTGAAGGCTCTCTAAGCTCTCTTGCGTGATAGAAATTTTTTCCAGTCCTAACCCATATTTTTCTGAAAGGCTTACTAGATCACTTACGTTTTTAACTGCCGCAAACTCTTGACGTGTGGCTTCACTGGCTAAGAGTTTTTCAAGGGTTGGTGAGGCATTGAGTGTAGGAAAAGTGGTTTGAGTTGTCTCTTCTTGTAAGCTTTGAATAACGTTTAAAAGGTCTTCTAAAAGATGTTCATCAATGCTTTTAGCTTCTTCACTTAAGGGAGAAATTTGCGTTGAAGTCAGGGATAAGAGTGTATCGCTTTGTTCTGGTAAATCCACACTTTCTTCACGGGTTAATTGTCCCAAAATAAGTGAAAAGAAACTGTTTGCAAACGTGTCACCGCTGAGCTCATTGGTGCTTGAGACTACCGAATTATTCATAGCTGTACTAAAGCTTAATGGATTACTCTGCGTCTGAACAAAAGCGAGAATGTCTTGCATTGTAGTGCCTTCTTATTTTATGTGTAGCGATAAGACTACGTCAATAAAAAGCAATATTCATTCCATCTCTTTTTTAAGACGCCAAATGTCTTTACATGTAAGGATATTTTAAATTTAGTCAGAACGTGGTATAATGAAGCATAGTTACTTCTTCAAACCTACACCAATCACGTACGTTTTATTGAGATGTAAACCTTAAATTTCGAGGAGAATTTTTTGCAAGAGTTTAGAAATATTGCCGTGATCGCACACGTTGACCACGGAAAAACGACCCTAGTGGATGAGTTGCTAAAGCAATCAGGTACGTATAGCGCCCACCAAAAAGTAGAAGAAAGAGCGATGGACAGTAATGATTTGGAAAAAGAGCGTGGTATTACCATCCTTTCTAAAAATACAGCCATTCGTTACAAAGAGACTAAAATTAACATTATCGACACTCCAGGTCACGCCGATTTTGGTGGTGAGGTTGAGCGTGTTTTGAAAATGGTGGATGGCGTTTTATTGCTTGTTGATGCGCAAGAGGGTGTTATGCCCCAAACTAAATTTGTTGTTAAAAAGGCACTAAGCATTGGACTTTGCCCAATTATTGTGGTCAATAAAATCGACAAGCCTGCTGCTGATCCTGATCGTGTTATTGATGAGGTATTTGACCTTTTAGTAGCACTTGGTGCGAATGAGCAACAACTTGAATTCCCTATTATTTACGCCGCAGCACGTGATGGTTATGCCAAATACAGTATGGATGATGAGAACAAAAATCTTGAACCTCTTTTTGAGACGATTATCAAGCATGTTCCAGCGCCTTCTGGTAAAGCAGAAAATCCTCTTCAACTTCAAGTGTTTACCCTTGATTATGACAACTATGTGGGGAAAATTGGTATTGCACGTATTTTTAACGGTACGATTAAGAAAAACGAGACGGTTTTGCTTGCAAAAGCAGATGGTGAGCAAGTGCGTGGACGTATCTCTAAATTGATTGGTTTTCATGGTTTGGAGAGAATTGATATTAACGAAGCAGAAAGTGGCGATATTGTCGCAGTGGCTGGTTTTGAAACCCTTGATGTGGGTGATAGCTTAGTTGATCCTGCTAATCCAATGCCACTTGATCCATTGCACATTGAAGAGCCAACTCTCTCTGTTGTTTTTGGCGTTAATGATTCTCCTTTTGCAGGACTTGAGGGTAAGTATGTAACGTCAAATAAACTTGCAGAACGCCTTGAAGCTGAGATGAAGACGAACATTGCAATGCGATATGAGTCTGAGGGTGAGGGTAAATTTAAAGTTTCAGGACGAGGGGAGCTTCAAATCACCATTTTGGCTGAAAATATGAGACGTGAGGGTTTTGAGTTTTCACTTGGGCGCCCTGAGGTTATTGTTAAAGAAGAAAATGGCGTTAAAATGGAGCCATTTGAGCATTTAGTTATTGATGTACCTGATGAGTTTGCGGGTGCGGTTATTGAGAAATTAGGTCGTAAAAAAGCGGAAATGAAAGCGATGAACCCAACGGGTGATGGACAAACGAGAATTGAGTTTGAAATTCCTGCGCGTGGTTTGATTGGTTTTCGTGGACAGTTTTTGACCGATACCAAAGGTGAGGGTGTGATGAACCACTCTTTCTTAGAGTTCCGTCCTTTAAGTGGTGAAGTTGAACATCGTAAAAATGGCGCATTGATTTCTATGGAGACGGGTACAGCGATGGGTTACTCACTCTTTAGTTTACAAGAGCGTGGTATTTTATTTATTGATGTACAAGTTAAAGTCTATGCGGGTATGATTATTGGTGAGCATTCACGTCCGAACGATTTAGATGTTAACCCAATTAAGGGTAAACCACAAAGTAACGTAAGAAGTAGTGGAGCGGATGAAGCGATTAAGCTGGTTCCACCTCGAAAAATGAACCTTGAGTTAGCGCTTGAGTGGATTGAAAATGACGAATTGGTAGAGGTCACACCAACGAACATTCGTATTCGTAAAAAATACCTTGACCCAACTGTACGTAAACGTATGAGTCGTTAAAAGATTCTTTACATGTAAAAAGATTTTGCCATTTAAACGTGGCAAAATCTCTCAAATTTAGGGGTTATCATGCAGACACTTCTCATTGTTTTAGGTGTGATTCTTCTGGGTGTTATCTTTATGTATAACACGCTTATTTCTAAAACCAATCACGTTGAAAATATTTTTGCAGGGCTTGATGCGGTTTTAAAAAAACGCTACGACCTTCTTCCAAACCTCGTTGCGAGTGTCAAAGAGTATATGGTACATGAGCGTGAAACGCTCGAAAAAATAACCGCATTGCGTACTCAAGCACTTCAATACAATCTTTACAGTCATGAAAAAATCGCTTTAGATAAAGAGCTAAGTTCCATGCTAAATGGCTTAATGGTTGCGGTTGAAAACTATCCGGCGCTTAAAGCCAATGAAAACTTTTTACATCTGCAAGGTACTTTGCATGAGATTGAAGAACAGATTTCTGCGGCACGCCGTGCGTATAATCAAAGTGTGACCGATTATAACAATGCGATTGAGATGTTCCCTACGAATGTGATGGCAGGTTTTATGAAATTAAGACGCAAAGAAGTGTTTAATATTCCTTCGCAAGAGCGTCACAATGTCGATGTTAAAAACCTTTTTCAAAAGTAGCGTTGTCTTATGAAAAAACGTGCATCGATTGTGGATTATTACTACGAATCGATGTACCCTGAACTTCAAGTCTTAGAGCAAGACCGATTGGTCATTGTCTCAAAATTAAAAAAAGCCGCATTTTTTCTCTTTTGTTTAGCAATAGCAACCTATTTTTTCTTACGTTATCAATTCCATTTTATCTCTCTTGAGGCATTGGCACTCTCTTTCATGGGAGCGTTTATGCTTTTCATGTTTGTCTATCGTCACGAAAGTGCGGGATACAGTATGCTCTTTAAAGACCATGTGATTGAAAAAATCATCCATTTTTTAGATGCTTCTTTGGCATACTATAAACATCGTTATCTTTTAGAAGATGCTTATCAAAAGAGTGAGCTTTTTCTTGAACAGTATGACCGTTATAGCGGGAGTGATTTAATCGAAGGGGTGATTGAGGGCGTTAGCGTTCAGTTTTGCGATTTACATGTAGAAAAAAAGTATCGTACAAAAAATGGCAAAGAGGAGTGGAAGGATATCTTTTCAGGACTCTTTTTTGTAGCCGATTTTAATAAAAATTTTCAGACGAATGTGGTGGTTTTACCTGATCATGCAGAGCGTATGCTTGGGGTTTTAGGTTCATGGTTGCAAAGTATCAACCAGAGCAGGGGTGAACTCATCAAACTGGATGATAGTCTATTTGAGAGTTATTTTGTTGTTTATGGGAACGATCCTATTGAGAGTCGTTATATTTTGACGCACTCTTTGATGGAAAAAATCGTGCAGTTACGCCAAAAAAGTGGTAAAAATCTTTACCTCTCTTTCGTGGATTCTAAAATTTATATTGCCATAGAGTACAACAAAGCGCTTTTTGAGCCGATATTGTGGAAGTCCTTATTGAAATTCTCTTATATCAAAGAGTATGTGGAGCTTTTATCAATGATGATAGGCATTGTGAAGCATTTTAAATTGGATGAAAAACTTTGGAGTAAACGCTAATGTTTAACGAACGATTATTAAAGATTTCACTGGCTTTTATCGCAGTTTTGATTCTTCTTGGAATTTTTATGATTAATTATGCACTTAACGATGATGGTAAGCGATCTTCTTATGAGGGTGTTTCTAGTACTAAAAGTTCAAAAGGAAGCAGTAGTGCTAATGAAGTCAGTCTTGATACGATTTATATCAATATCAAGTCTCCAAAATTTAAGATTTTAAAGGCAGATATCGCCCTTGAAATGAGAAATGCTGAGAATAAAAAAGCGATTCAGTCTGATATGCAAAATGTACGTAACGCTGTTTTACGTTATTTAAATGAGATGGAAGCTAAAGGTTTAGAGACAAATGAAGGCAAAGAGCGTTTGAAAGAGGAGTTAAAAGAGTTTTTGAAAGAGAGTTTTGGTTATGAAGTTGAGCAAATTTATCTTAAAAATTTTATTCTCTCACCTTGAAAAAGAGCAAACTGATCAACGCCAGTAGTGCTACGGCACTAGCATACAAATAGAGATAACTTCCGTAAAAATAGCCTGCCAATAGTGCCCCCACAAATCCACCTAAACCAAAAGAGATACCATAATAAAATTGAGCAGCTAGCTTTTTATGAGTGTAAAGGGTGTATAAAAGAGAAAGTGCTGCCGTGTGATGAAGGGCAAAACTAAAGGCATGTAGAGATTGGGAGAAATAGGCGATAAAAAGAGAGGATGGAAAGGCAAAGAGTAAAAACCATCGAATAGCAGTACTTAAAACACTAAAGCGTACTAAATTTAAGAGCGTAAAACGCTTTAAAATAGGCGCTTGAAAATAAAAAAGCACAATCTCACAAATGACGCCAAATGCCCATAAATAACTGGTTGTTTCCAAACTAATATGATGGTCTGTCTCGTAAATAGTAAAAAAGTTATAAAACGCTCCAAAACTAACTTGCATCAGAAAAAGGGCTATCCAAAAAAAGCTTACATGTAAAAGGTTAAAAGGTTCATTTTCTTCTGAAGAAGGGGTGAAATTTGGGTTATTGTATGTGAGCCAAAACGCAAAAAATGCAGTCAATCCAATAGCAAAAAGAAGATAATGCAAGCCATTGGCATAATCATCTAAATGCCGCGCAAGAATAATAGCAATCAGCATAAAGCCTATTGAGCCAAAAAGGCGTGATTTACCGTAACGTTCTTTTTGCAGATGTTCCATCGCATAGGTTTCAATATAGGGTAAAATGAGTCCTAAACACGCACCAAGAAGCATATTGGGTAACATAAAAAAGTAAAAATTGTGGATGCTACTATAAAAGAGCAAAACAGCAATCATAGCACCTATCAGTGCTATATAAAAGGTTTTTTGTGTGAGTTTAAAATGTTTGAGAAAGAAAAAAGGGACAATAAAACGCATCAGTGGCGCAAGGGCAAAAATAATTCCAATTTGCAAAGCACTATAACCTAGCATCTGAAGAATTTTAGGCATAAAAATAACATAGACACCCGTGACAACAAAGTAGAAAAAGAAAAAGCTTGAGATTTTAAAAAAAATCATTTGCAAAAGGGTGCGGTACGGCTTAGAAGATCATACAAAGCTTGTTTATCTTTACGAAAAAGGGGTACGAGCAGCCCAAAAAGAGTAGCGGTAGTTATAACCATCACACTATAACGTAAAAGAATACGTTGCCATGAAGGTGTTTTGAGGGAAGAAAGCTCTTTAAGTTCTATTTCATAGGCTTTATACCCAGGTGTTTGTCCCTTGCGTACCAAAAAGAGGGTGCTCAGAACGCCATAAGAAAGTAAAATAAGCACCCACCCTTCAACCATGTGTTCTGCAAAGCCTTCTCGTGAACCAAAAACAAGGTAAAAAACAATGTATAAGATAGGCATCAAGAGCATAAAAGAGTCAACAATAAAGGCTTTTAAACGTCTGGAAAAGGGTGCAATGCGATAAAGAGGCGCTTTGTTTGGCATCTCTTTTTTAATGCCTTTTTTGCTCTCTCTCCATCGCATAGGCTCTTAATTTCCTCTACTGCCTGGTTTATAAGCCACACTGCCTTCTTTACATAAAGGGCACTCATTTGGCTCATAAATGTCAAATTCAAAATCTGCCAATGCAAAAAATGGGGCATCATTGGGAAGTTTACAGGTAGGTTTTGCACTCACATCGCTTCCGATTCTCTTGCAAAAACCACGGTTAGCAAGGGCTGCAAAACCGACAATCTCTCCACCCATACTCTGGGCTACTTTGGCTGCTTCAAGGGCAGAACCGCCTGTGGTGATAATATCTTCACAAACAAGAATTTTCTCGCCCTTTTTAACTTCAAAGCCACGGCGAATGGTCATCTCACCATTCACACGTTCTGCAAAGATAAAGCGTTTTCCAAGGGCACGTGCTAACTCATACCCTGCTAAAACGCCCCCAAGTGCTGGAGAGCAGATGGTGTCTATTTCGATACCATGCGCTTGAATCATTTTGGCTAAGGCTATGGCTAATGTTTCAGCCACTTTTGGATCTTCAAGTACTTTAGCGCTTTGTAGGTAATAACGGGAGTGCTTACCACTGCTAAGGAGAAAATGTCCTTCTAAAAGGGCATTGGCATCTTTGTATATCTGTGCTACGTCCATTCAAAACCCCTTAAATTTTAAGTACTTCTGCTTCTTTTTCTTTGACCAAATCATCGACTTTTGTAACGGTTGCATCGGTAATTTTTTGGACTTCATCTTGTCCTTTTTTTGATTGGTCTTCCGTAATCAGTTTATCTTTTTCCAATTTTTTGACTTGGTCGTTGGCATCTTTGCGCACATTTCGAATAGCGATTTTTGCTTTATCGCCCATTGCTTTAGCTTGTTTTGCGCTCTCTTTTCTTTGTTCTGTGGTCATTGGAGGGAAAAATAGTTTTACACTTTCACCATCATTGTTAGGATTGACGCCGATATTGGCTTGCATAATCGCCTTTTCAATCTCCCTAAGCATTTTCTTTTCCCACGGGGTAATCGTGATGGTTGTTGCATCGGTTGCCAAGATGGTTGCGACTTGATTTAAAGCGGTGGGTGTTCCATAGTAATCCACATGAATATTGTCTAAAATAGAGATAGAGACCTTACCGCTACGAATGGTTGTAAAGTCACGTTTGAGTGCCGCAATACATTTTTCCATATGCTCTTTTTGGTCAGCATAGACTTTATTTAGTTCCATAATTATCCTTTACAAGTAGTTTCGTTGAAATTTTATTGCCCACGGAGATCATCACCCGTGTACGCTCTTTGATGGCTATTTTATTGATATTTGTCTGAAAAACACCCTCACTGAGATTTAAGGCTTCATACCCATATCCACTGATATAAATACCTCCTTTGGATGCAGAGGTTTGTGTCTTTACATGTAAAGATGTTAGCGCACCGTTTTCCATCAGCGTTAAAGGCTCAATCCACGTCGCCTCAAGGGCTTTGTATTTTAAAAATCCTGCCAAATCACTTTTACCAACCAAGGCGGAACGATCCAAATCCATAGGGTCGCTAAAAGAGGCAACGGCTCCCATGTTTTGATTGACAATGGCTTCAAATCCATAGGAGGAAGCGATGGCTTTGACTCTGGGTGAAAACTCTCCAAAGGGGTAAGAGAAATAGCGTGGCTTCATACCTAAGTGTTTTTCAAAAAGTTCAAGACCCACTTCAAAATCTTTTTTCAAATCAGCATCACTGAGTTCATGCATATGGGGATGATTGAAGGAGTGAAATTCTAAAGCACCGTATTTGGCAGTTTCACGGAGTTGTTCCCAACTCATAAAATCGCCATAGTTGTTTTCAGTCGCTCCCACATAGACAAACATGGAAAAAGGGTAGTTGTACTCTTTAAAGAGGGCAAGTCCATGTTCATAAAAGCTTTTGTAGTTGTCGTCAATGGTTAAAACTACCCAGTGATCTGGAATATTTTCTTTGTTGTAAAGCGCACGCACCAGTCTTTCGAGAGGAATGACTTCGTAGCCGTGCATTTTAAAATAGTCAAACTCTTTGCGTAATGCTTCAAGACTGGTGTTGGTTGAGGGGTGCCTCGCATCGTTAAAACGATGATAGACGAAGATATGGGCATCTGCCCACATCATCATGCTAAAACAGACAAGAAGCCAAAAAGATTTCATGGCTGATTATTTGGTGGTTGGAGCTTCTGGAGCAGCAGGTGCTAATGGTGCTGTTGTTGGAGCGGTAGGTACAACGCTTTTTTCAATTTTAATCTCTTCAGCCAAAGAAACTTTTTTATCTTGATTGTAAAAATAACCGAGTGTCAAAGTATTTGCGACAAAAACAATCGCCAAAATAAAAGTAAATTTTGCCATAAATCCTGCTGGGCCTTTTGCACCAAAAAGAGATTCGTTGCTTCCACTGTATGCGCCAAGACCAATAGAAGAACTTTTTTGTAACAATACAGCAATCGTCAAAATAGCCGTTAAAATAAACTGGAAAACCAGTAAAACGGAGGTAATCATTCGTGATGTCCTTTGTTTTCGAAATAATGTAAAACCAACGATTATATCTAAAAGGAATTAAAAAATCACTAAAGTACAGCAGAGTCTTTTTTTTAGTGAGAAGCGAGTATAATTTTTCAAAAAAGAGAGACGGGTTTTTTCTACGATGATGGCACAACATATTAGAGAGTTTTCAAAGAACGCACATCGCTATGATGCGCACACTGCTTTGCAACAAGAGATTGCACGCTATTTGGTTTCAAAGGTGGTATCGCATCCTCAACGTATTTTGGATTTGGGGTGTGGAAGTGGAGCTGTTTTTAAAACAATTACATGGGAATATGAGCATTTTATTGGGGTGGATTGTGCGCTTGCTATGTGTCAGTTGCATCCTAAAAATGAGAAAGTTGAAGTGGTATGCGATCGTTTTGAGAAAGAACAATTACTTCAAGAAACGTATGATTTGATTATTTCCTCTTCTGCCTTACAGTGGGCGTGTGATATTGAGGGTTTAGTTCAACGCATTGCTTTTACATGTAAAGAGGGAGCATTTGCAATTTTTACCGATAAAACCTTTGAAACGCTCTATCAAATGAGTGGTTTGCCTATCTTTCTTCCCTCTGCAGAACATTTACAGAGGGTGTTCGATAAACACTTTACATGTCATCAAGAGGTGAAACATTTTCATCTCTCTTTTGAGGACAATCGTTCACTCTTTCGTTACATTAAAAACAGTGGTGTCAGTGGCGGAGAGAAACGTTTGAGTGTGGCGCAAACCAAAAAATTGATTGAAACGTATCCTCATCCTTCGCTTGAGTGTGAAGTATTATTTGTTTGGGGAAAATCTCATTATAATTAATACTTATCTTGCTTTATTGTTTTACTTATTAAACTTAAATAAAAAAATTGACTAGAATCTATTTTTTTTGCCTATTTTGATATATTTTTCTTCAAAAAGGTTAAATATAATAAACCTTTCTAGGATAAAAGTGACGAAGAAATAGAAAAAAATTTAGGGGTTAAATCCCCATAACTTCGGTATTTGGTTAATATTAGTTTCCTTTTGTTTACTTTTTTTTACCTTTTGTAAGTTCTTTCTAAGATTTTACTTTTACAATGGATGTCATAAGATGTGCTTTAAAAGAGGTTTTTAAAGCTCTAAGCTTAAGAAGGAGAGGCAATGAAAGTAGAGATCTCACGAAGGAGATTTCTTCAAGGAAGTGTGGCATTAAGTGTTGTGGGTGGCACAACGCTGAGTACGACTTCCATTTTAGCAAGTTCAGAGCAAAAAACTGACGCTGTGCTAGTGAAGAAAGTTCCAACGATTTGTGAAATGTGTGTTAACAAATGTGCGGCAGTTGCGCATGTAAAAAATGGCATTGTGACAAAACTTGAACCGAACCCTTATTTTCCAAAATCACGCAATATGTTGTGTGCAAGAGGCGTTGCGGGTATTCATGCGTTGTATGATCCAGATCGTCTAAAATACCCTCTAATTCGAGCAGGGGAAAGAGGTGATGGAAAGTATCGCCGTGCAACATGGGATGAAGCGTATACGTATATTCAAGAGAAGATGGTCAAAATTCTTGATGAAGAGAAAGACAATCGCTCCTGTATTGGTTATTGTGCGGGTGAAGGTTTAGCTGAGCATACATTTAAAACGTTTATGGCTGATAAATTTGGATCTTCAAATTTTCTCAATCACTCAACGATTTGTTTACAAACGGCTGTCTCAGGCTATACTTTAACCATTGGTGGATATGGTTTAGCAGACATGGAAAATGCCAAATATGTGATTATGGCAGGAGCCAATCGTGCAGAAGCGATTTTAACACCTGATACGATGGATATGTTTAAGCGTACCCGTGGTCGAGGAATGAAGCTCGTTGTTGTTGATCCTCGCTATACCAACACCGCAATGCATGCAGATACCTATTTGCCAATTCGTCCTGGAACAGACTTAGCATTTGTTTTAGCGTTAACTTATGTTGCCATTAGCACTAAAATTTACAATAGAACCTATGTTGCTAAAAACTTTGTTGATTTTGACAAATATGAAAAACATATTTTAGAGAGCGGTTACACCCCTGAATGGGCAGAAAAAATTACAGGTATTCCTGCTGCAGAGATTCGTAAAGTGGCGCATGATTTTATGGCGCACGCTCCACAATCGGTCTATTATCAAGGTAGACGTACCACATGGTCTAGCAATGATTTTCAATTAAGACGTGCTATGGCACTTTTCACTGCACTTGGTGGTGGAATTGATGTTAAAGGTGGTATTGTTTTTGGTAAGAAATTGCCTTTGGGTGAACATGCGGTCAATGCGCCAATGTATGCCAATTCACAACCTCGTATCGACAAAAGTGTCGCAGCTGTTGTGGGTGCTACTGGTTCATGGGTAGGTTGGAGAAATATGGTAGCAGAAGGTAAAACACCGTACCCAATTCGTGGTATGTTTGTGTACAAACAAAATCCAATGCTCTCTGTTCCTAACTCTGCAAAAACACGTCAAATGTTTGAAAAGATGGATTTGGTTGTAGTGATTGATACGATGCCAAGTGATACGGCGATGTTAGCAGATGTTATTTTACCTGAGTGTACGTATCTTGAGAGAGAAGATCCTGTTCAATCGTTTGCGGGAGTTGAACCTGCCATTATTTTACGTGAAAAAGCGATTGAGCCTATGTATGAGACAAAGCCTGTGAATGACATTATGCGTGAGTTAGCTCAAAAGTTGACAAAACCATTATGGGAAATTACCAAAAAATACGATGAAGATGTCCAAGAGGCTATTGAAGAAGAGGATGAGCAGAGTGTTTTTGAGGATGGCGGTTTTGATTTAGCAGAGCCTTTTATGCACTCTCAAGAAGAGACGAATCATCATATGTTTGTAAGCAAATACGGTGAAGAAGCGTGGAAAATTTTACGTGAAAAAGGTGTTTTCTATCCTAATATGCTCTCATATTTTAAAAAGATAGATAACAATACGTATGAGTATTATCCAAAAGATAAGCGATTTTATTCTGTGCTTAAGTTAGAAGAAGAGTATGACCCAGAAGCATTTTTGCACGATTTATGTGTGAATCCATCAGACATTGCTGAATTGAGACGTTCGTTTAATACTCCCAATAAAAAAGTAGAGTGTTATCTTGCCAGTATGGTTGCAAGAAAAGTCGATCCGATGCCAGCATGGAGAGAAGAAGAGTATGTCAAAGTTCCTGAGGGTAAATTTAAATTTATTACAGGACGTCATGCACAATTTACACAAAGTTCAACGGTCAATAATATTATGCTTTTAGAGTTAATGCATGAAAACTATTTGTGGATTAACGATAAAGAGGCAAAAACGTTGGGAATTGAGTTTGGTGATATGATAGAGGTAACCAGTGGTGTCGGTCAAGTGCGTATTAAAGCCTATCCAACACCCAAAATTGTACCTAATACCGTATTTTATATCCACGGATTTGGTGCAAAATCAGAAGGTATGACCTTTGCACATCGCAATGGTGCGAGTGACAATGAAATTATTGAAGATACGATTGAGCCGGTACACGGTTGTGCAAATATGCATGACACGCTTGTAACGCTTAGGAGGGTGTGAAGATGAATTACGCAATGGCATTAGATTATCAAAATTGTATTAACTGTAAAGCGTGTGAAGTAGCGTGTAAAGAAGAGAATGGTGTGCAATTAGGTGCAGATAAACAGCGTATTTGGGTGGGTGTTGTGGAAGGAACCATTTTTGGAAAACCTTTTGCAAATCTTTACCCTTCACAATGTAATCACTGTATTGATGCACCTTGTGTGAGTGTATGTCCCACCAATGCAAGTCATTTTGCAGAGGGTGGCATCGTCAAAGTAGATCCGCATAAATGTATTTTATGTAAAGGATGTATGGAAGCATGTCCTTATGATGCACGTTTTGTGGATGACACCATGGTAGCGGTTGATAAATGTACCTTTTGTGATCACCGTATTGATGAAATGGGCACAACAGCATGTCAAGCAACCTGCCCAACAAAAGTAAGATTGTTTGGTGATTTAGATGATGAAAACAGTGATTTGGTCAAATTACTAAAAACCAAACGCTTTTTCTTTCAAAAAGAGTATACCAATACCTTACCAAAGCTTTTTTATATCTTACCTGATGATGAAGCGTATGCAAAACAGACGGTATCGCATGATACGATTATTCATACATGGGAAGATATTAAGCCCATTTATGAAGAAGCGAAAAATAGAAGGAGTAAAGAATGGAAAAGATAACTTTTGCAGGTCTTGAAATTAACAAGATCTCTCTTTTTAAACTCTTACTGAGCTTTCGCACCTAATTCCAATAAAAGAATAGTCTAAAAAGGCTATTCTTTCGAGCGTTTAGAAGAGTGCCATCTCCATATTGACAAATGAAAAAAGTCTGTTAAAGCCCTATATTAGGCACTTTTAGCTATAATAAAAATAAAGAATATCATCCATGAATCTTCAAGAACAGATCCTATCGGCCATAAATACAACGCTTAAAAACCCCATATATCAAACACTGCAACTCTTAAACATCAAGAGTATTTTACACCGTGCTAACTTTGTAAAGAAAAGAGAAGGCGTAGCCCCCTATCTTGTTGTATTACACTTTGTCTATATGTTGGTGATGAATAAAAAGATATCTTCGTTTATGCACCAAAGCAATGAGAGTTTTAAAAAAGACACCTACTACAGACTTTTGCAAAATAGTAGCTACAACTGGAGAAAACTTCTCTCTTTAAGCACTTTAAAAATCATCAAGCTTTTGCATAAAGTCCAAGATGCTTCGTCAATAAAAGTCTTTATTATGGATGATACGGTTGAGGGTAAAACAGGTAAATATATAGAGGGGAGTCGTGATGGACTTTGGAGCAATAAAGAGAAGCGAACCATTAGAGGGATCAATGTTGTTTCTTTGAATTATAGTGATGGTTATTCAAATTTTATGATAGATTTTGCAATGAGCATGGGAAACTATGCCCGCGTTAAAGTTGAAGAGTTTAGTACAGAACTCGATATCCGTTGCAACGCTTACAAACGAAGAATGGAGATTATGGAGGGTAAGTCTAAGATAGCATTGGCTATGGTAAAAAGAGCTGTACACAGTGGTATATACGCTGATTACTTGCTGGTTGACAGTTGGTACTCTAAACCAGCCTTTATCCAAGAGATGAACGATTTGGGTCTAAAGGTCATTTCAAGAATTGCTAACAACACTAAGATTTGGAACTTTAATGACAAAGAAAAAACACTGAATGCCATGTATGAAAAACACAAAAAGCTTAAAAATGCCAAAGTGGGAACATATGGCAAGAAGATTCGCTTTAGCTATTTTTCAACCGTTGTTGAACATAAAAATGCAGGGAAACTCAAAATTGTTTTTATTAAAACCACCGACAATCTCATCCCTATTGTCTCCACCGATTTAGAACTCAATGATGAAGAGATTATTGAGATTTATAAACGACGATGGGATATAGAACAAGGCTATAAAGAGCTCAGAGAATACTTTGGGTTTGGACAAGAAGAAAATAGAATCTATGAAGCACTGATTGCTAGAATGACACTTTCATTCTTTGCTTACAATATTGTCAGCTACATCAATAGAATCAGCCATGAGCCAAAAACCATTGGTGGATTATTTAAAGATTTGGAGTGTGAACTCTACACGCTTTCTATTGCTATGCAAGCGTTTATTGAAATAATGGACAAAATAGCACAAATTGATGAGATTGTAAAGAACAATAAGGATTTTACCAGTATAATTGCTACACTACGAAGTGCAACTCAAGAATTGCTGGGATTTAGGTGCGAAAGATGAGCTCTTATTTAATAAGACAATGATTATTGGATATTTTTTCCTTTTTCTTGCCATGGTAGGTATTTATGAGATTTTTGATGTGAGGTATTTTAGTGCAGCCGCCAATGCTCATGCTTCAGGTCTTAATCCAACGGACCCTGCGCTCAAAGAGGCAATGCGTTTAGCCGTATTTGGCGATGTCGGAGAGGTAAATCGTAATATCCCATGGACACTGTTTATCGTGAATTACATGTACATGATTTACACAGGAAGTGGCGTTATTTTTATTGTTGCGTTGGCTGAGTTGATGGGTTTTCATGTGATTGCTAAAGCAGCGGCTGGATTTATGGCAGTTGGTTTGTCTATGGTGTTTGCAGGACTTTTTACCATCGCAACGGATTTGAACATGCTCAATATGCTGTGGATGGTCTTGACACCAAATATAAGTGCGGGTATGTGGTTAATGTTACCGCTTTATTGTACCTATATTCCTTTTGTTCTGTTTGAAATTTACTTACTTTTGACGAATAAAAGAGAGTGGGCAAAACGTTTGGCTTTACCTATTTTGGTTTTAAGCATTGGCGTGGATTTGGTGGAGTATTATATTCAAGCGAAGTTGTTTTCTATGAATACCGCGCGTCATCTCTGGACAGAGTTTCCATTTTTGACGTTTTATTTTATTATTTCAGCATTTGTTTCTTCTTTGGGTGTAATGGGTATTTATAGTTACTTAGTCCACAAAAATAAAGAAGAATATAATGAATTAATGGATTTAATTAGAAAAGCAATGTTGTTTTTCGTATCCATCTTAGCGCTTTATGAAGTTTTTGGTTATATGGCAGTGGATAAAGATTGGTCTTTTTTAATTCTTTTTGGACCGTTTAAACCTATTTACTTTGGGGGTTATATCTTATTGACATTGGCGTTACCGTTTTTCTTTATTTTCAAACCAGGTAAATCACTTTATACCCTTCTTGCGTCTGTGTGTGTGGTCATAGGTGGTTTTGTTGGACGATATATCTTTGTCTATGGTGGTAATGCGAATCCAATGTCTAATCGTTTTGGGTTGGGTTACGAGAAATATGATTTTTATGCTTTAGAAAAATCATTTAATTACGTGGCTCCTCATTTAGGTGAGGTATTGATTGTGGTTGGTTCTTTAGGTGTGATTATGATTGTCTACAAAGTGTTTGATAGTATTCTCTCAGTCAGTGACTTTAGAGAACATCATTAATGTGTGAAATGCAAACTTTTTAAAGGAGAGAAGATGAAGTTACGAATTTTTGGGGCAAGTATTGTTGTGGCAGGTTTGCTTCTGAGTGGATGTACAACCACGCAACCTGAGGTGGGTGCAACACCAAGTGCAAAAGTATTGAATGCTCCTACGGCACATGTAAAGGGCTTAATGGAGAAATTTAAACTTCAAGACGTTGATTATGCGTATGTTAAAGCTGCTGTTGGCAATGGTACACGTAGTGGCGCAAAAGCACTTTTAATTGATGCACGTCCGAATCCAAAATATTTAGGCGGAACGATTCCATCAAGTTTAAATATTCCTGATACACAAATTGACAAATACATTGGTCAGCTTGATAAAGTTGCAAAAGATAAAGAGATTATTGTTTTTTGTGGCGGTTGGGATTGCGAAAAAAGTCCTATTGTTGCGGGACATTTAAAAAGCAAGGGTTTTACCAATGTTAAACTTTACCAAGCAGGTGAGCCTGAGTGGAAATCAAAAAGTTATTTAGAAGTTGGAACTCCTGTAGCACAAAGTGCGTTTAAAAATAACAGTGCTCTTTTAATTGATGCACGTCCATATGCTAAAACATTGGCAGAGTCTATCCCAGGTGCTCTTTATATGAACGATGATGAACTTCCTAAGTTGATGGGAAGATTCCCTGTTGATAAGAATACGCCAATTATCACATTTTGTGCAGGATATGAGTGTCATAAATCTCATGTTGTTGCAAATAAATTGTTAGAGTTGGGATATAAAAAAGTCAGTGTTTATGCGGGTGGTCTTCCTGCATGGAAAGAAGCAAAACTTCAAACAACCAGAGGTGCTGTAAAAGCTGAAGTCAAAACAGATGCAGCACCAAAAACTGCTGCAATGGTGGATGGTGTAAAGTTAGGTATTGATGAGGGAACCGTTGATGGTGAATGGTATAAAGCACATATTGTAGCGGGGACAGTACCTGCTAATGTGGCGATTGTAGATGTAAGAAGCCCGGCAGAATTTACTAATGGTCATATTAAAGGTGCCATCAATCTTGAAGCGGGTAAAATGAGCGCTACAGAGTTTGCTACGAAACTTCCTAAAGGGAAAGTTGTCGTGATCAACTGTGCATCTGGTGGTCGTGCTATGGAAGCACAAATGAAACTTAAAGATGCAAAAATGGATGTCAGCCGCGTACTTTATTTTGATGCAAATATCAAATGTGATGCTTCAAATAAATGTGACATAAAAGTGAATGAGCCTTTAGGTTAATTCACTTTTACATGTAAAGAAATATGAGGATTTTTATCTCCTTGTATTTCTTATAACCAATCTTAACATAAGGAGATAGAGTGTCAAAATTCTTTAAATTGCTTTGCGCAATTGTGGTGAGTATGAGTTTCTTAAGCACAGCGGCTCTTGCTGATGCGGGAAAAGGTCAGAAGCTTTTTATTAAAGAGCTTAAAGGTCCTTGCGGATTTGATGGTGCTACTATGGCAAAAAAACATACGCAAGCAGAGTGGAAAGCGATTCAAGATGGTGGCAAGTTGAATGATGAGATGAAAAAGTTTTGTCCAAATGCTAAACCATTAAAAGATTCATATATTCAACATGTGTATGATTTCTTATTTAACTATGCGAGTGATAGCGGCAACGTTCCAGCATGTTAAACGTGAAAGCAACAGGTTGTTGCCCACATCTTTACGTTTTTTAACACAATTTAAAGGGAGTGCGAGAGTTTTTCTCGCACTCCCTTTTTTTTACATGTAAGTGTTTATTCGTCGCGTGAACCAAAAATTCCAAGAATTTGTAGTAAAGAGACAAAGAGATTTAAAAAGTCTAAATAAAGAGCAATGGCGCCTTCAATAGGTGTCTCATATGCACCTTTTATAATATTTTGTGTGTCATAAAGAATAAAGGCACTAAATAAAATAGAACTAACACTTGCAATCGCTAATTGTAAAATAGGACTATGAAAGAATATATTAATTAGCCCTGCTACCACGACAACAATAAGCGTAATAAAAAGCATTTTACCCATTGTTGTAAAATCTTTTTTAGTATTCATTGCAAACACAGAAAGCCCACCAAAGGCAACAGTTGTTAAAATGAAAGCATTTGCTACAATGTTTGCGCCACCTTTAAGCCCAATAATACTTGAAAGTAATGGGGCAAGTGTTAATCCACTTAAAAAGGTAAAGCCAAAAAGTAAAAGCAAATTAAGACCGGCTTTACGTTTTGCTGCGTACAATCCAAACAAAAAGACAAATTCTAAAATAACAAATCCCCAAAACCAAGAGGCAATTGTATTTGCCATTCCTATACCTATATAAGCTCCAGCACTTGCCGCAAGTAGAGAAGCTGCAAAGAGCTGATACGTTTGCTTGATAAAAATTCCAATGGAACTTTCTCTCCCTTTTGCATGCTCATAGGCACTCTCATGTGAGTGTTGGTGTACGTAGTTTCTATCATACAGACCCATGTAATTCTCCTTTAAGTTGTTTTGATAATATTTGTTTATCTAGAGTACATTTTAGCGAATTTACTAAAAAGAATCTAATTTAAACTTTCTCTATTATATGGAAAGAGAGTAAACGAAAAATTAATCATTGGAAGCAAGATAAAAAGGGTATATAAAATGCTTATTCTTTTAACCTTCTTTTAAGGTGTATTGCCATATAATTTCGTCCTCGTTTGAGAGAACGGGGTTAAAGAGAAGTACCCAAAGTAGGGAATTTGCTTCACGTTCATTACCATTTTAACAATGTTAAATTCAATCTTTGAAATCTAAATAAGCGACCAAAGCCAGGACGCAAAAAAGTAAGAGATTATCACCTCTTCAAAAACAAAGAGATAATAATCAACACTTCATTTATGAAGGATACTTAAGATACAGAAGCTTTGCTTCGTGCTTTAGTATTTGGTTCTTTAAGACAGCTTTGCTGTCTGCTAAAAGAACAAACTTAATGGAGAGTTTGATCCTGGCTCAGAGTGAACGCTGGCGGCGTGCTTAACACATGCAAGTCGAACGGATAAAATAAGCTTGCTTATTTTGTTAGTGGCGCACGGGTGAGTAATATATAGCTAACCTGCCCTTTAGTGGGGGACAACAGTTGGAAACGACTGCTAATACCCCATACTCCTTCTTATCATAAGGTAAGTTGGGAAAGATTTATTGCTAAAGGATGGGGCTTTATTGTATCAGCTAGTTGGTGGGGTAATGGCCTACCAAGGCTATGACGCATACCTGGTCTGAGAGGATGATCAGGCACACTGGAACTGAGACACGGTCCAGACTCCTACGGGAGGCAGCAGTGGGGAATATTGCACAATGGAGGAAACTCTGATGCAGCAACGCCGCGTGGAGGATGACGCATTTCGGTGTGTAAACTCCTTTTATAAGGGAAGATAATGACGGTACCTTATGAATAAGCACCGGCTAACTCCGTGCCAGCAGCCGCGGTAATACGGAGGGTGCAAGCGTTACTCGGAATCACTGGGCGTAAAGGATGCGTAGGCTGTAATATAAGTCAGGAGTGAAATCCAACGGCTCAACCGTTGAACTGCTCTTGAAACTGTTTTACTAGAATATGGGAGAGGTAGATGGAATTGGTGGTGTAGGGGTAAAATCCGTAGATATCACCAGGAATACCGATTGCGAAGGCGATCTACTGGAACATTATTGACGCTGAGGCATGAAAGCGTGGGGAGCAAACAGGATTAGATACCCTGGTAGTCCACGCCCTAAACGATGCACACTAGTTGTTGCGATGCTAGTCATTGCAGTAATGCACTTAACAGATTAAGTGTGCCGCCTGGGGAGTACGGTCGCAAGATTAAAACTCAAAGGAATAGACGGGGACCCGCACAAGCGGTGGAGCATGTGGTTTAATTCGAAGATACACGAAGAACCTTACCTGGCCTTGATATCCTAAGAATCCTGCAGAGATGCGGGAGTGCTAGTTTACTAGAACTTAGAGACAGGTGCTGCACGGCTGTCGTCAGCTCGTGTCGTGAGATGTTGGGTTAAGTCCCGCAACGAGCGCAACCCTCGTGATTAGTTGCTAACAGTTTGGCTGAGCACTCTAATCAGACTGCCTTCGCAAGGAGGAGGAAGGTGAGGACGACGTCAAGTCATCATGGCCCTTATGGCCAGGGCTACACACGTGCTACAATGGTTAGGACAAAGAGACGCGATACTGCGAAGTGGAGCAAATCTTAAAACCTAGTCTCAGTTCGGATTGGAGTCTGCAACTCGACTCCATGAAGCTGGAATCGCTAGTAATCGTAGATCAGATATGCTACGGTGAATACGTTCCCGGGTCTTGTACTCACCGCCCGTCACACCATGGGAGTTGAATTCACCCGAAGCCGGAATACTAAACTAGTTACCGACCACGGTGGGTTCAGCGACTGGGGTGAAGTCGTAACAAGGTAACCGTAGGAGAACCTGCGGTTGGATCACCTCCTTTCTAGAGTATAAGAGACACTATCTCACAATGGTGTCTCGGGCGAGAATGGCTTGGTTGCTTATTTAGTTTTGAGAGATTGAATGAAAGAGGGGCTTATAGCTCAGGTGGTTAGAGCGTACCCCTGATAAGGGTAAGGTCAGAGGTTCGAGTCCTCTTAAGCCCACCATGGGGAATTAGCTCAGCTGGGAGAGCGCCTGCTTTGCACGCAGGAGGTCAGCGGTTCGATCCCGCTATTCTCCACCATTTTTTATGGTAAACATTGTTCAAGAAGATCTTAAGAAGTTTAATAACAGTTTTTACATGTAAGAGTTGTTATTAGACTTTTTTAGTCTAAGTTTGTGTTCTAAAACTTATGATACGATGCATGTGCGTTGTGCTTTAGGTTTGGTTCTTTAAGATGGCTTTGCCATTTGATGAAAGAACATAAAGATGTTATTTAAATTATTATTGTCAAAGTCAACAAAACGCAAAAAAAACAATTTACAACTTGTTTAATGTTTCATTACATTTAATAAGGGAGTGAAATGTGCATTAGAATACAAATAGGTAAGCTATTAAGAGCGAATGGTGGATGCCTAGGCTGTAAGAGGCGATGAAGGACGTACTAGACTGCGAAAAGTTGCGGGGAGCTGTCAAGAAGCTTTGATCCGCAAATATCCGAATGGGGCAACCCAACTGGTAGTGATACCAGTTACCCTGCGGGGGGCGAACCTGGCGAAGTGAAACATCTCAGTAGCCAGAGGAGAAGAAATCAAATAGAGATTCCGATAGTAGCGGCGAGCGAACTTGGAAGAGGGCAAACCTGTTGCTTGCAACAGGGGTTGTAGGACTGCGTTATAGAATGATGATAGGTAGTAGAGTAACTTGGAAAGGTTAACCATAGCGGGTGATAGTCCCATATACGAAATCTAGATTCATCTTAGCAGTATCCTGAGTAGGGCGGAACACGTGGTATTCTGTCTGAAGCCGGGAGGACCACCTCCCAACCCTAAATACTACTTACAGACCGATAGTGAACCAGTACCGTGAGGGAAAGGTGAAAAGAACCCCAGTGAGGGGAGTGAAATAGAACCTGAAACCATTTGCTTACAATCATTCAGAGCCCTATGATTTATCAGGGTGATGGACTGCCTTTTGCATAATGAGCCTGCGAGTTGTGGTATCTGGCGAGGTTAAGAAAACTCGGAGCCGTAGCGAAAGCGAGTCTTAATAGGGCGAATAAGTCAGATGCTGCAGACCCGAAGCGAAGTGATCTATCCATGAGCAGGTTGAAGCTGGTGTAAGAGCTAGTGGAGGACCGAACTCGCTGACGTTGAAAAGTCTTGGGATGACTTGTGGATAGGGGTGAAAGGCCAATCAAACTTCGTGATAGCTGGTTCTCTCCGAAATATATTTAGGTATAGCGTCATGTTGTAGTATACGGGGGTAGAGCACTGATTGGGCTAGGGCCTATACCAAGGTACCAAACCCTGTCAAACTCCGAATACCGTATATGTAATCATGGCAGTCAGGCGGCGGGTGATAAAATGCGTCGTCAAGAGGGGAACAACCCAGACTACCAGCTAAGGTCCCAAAGTGATAACTCAGTGGAAAACGATGTGGAGTTGCTTAAACAACCAGGAGGTTGGCTTAGAAGCAGCCATCCTTTAAAGAAAGCGTAACAGCTCACTGGTCTAGCGATTCTGCGCGGAAAATATAACGGGGCTAAAGTTATCCACCGAAGCTGTAGATTCTATTTTTAATAGAGTGGTAGGAGAGCGTTCTAGTCAGCATTGAAGGTGTACCGGTAAGGAGCGCTGGAGCGGCTAGAAGTGAGTATGCAGGCATGAGTAGCGATAAAACGGGTGAGAATCCCGTTCGCCGAAAACCCAAGGTTTCCTACGCGATGTTCGTCATCGTAGGGTTAGTCGGGACCTAAGTCGAGTCCGAAAGGGGTAGACGATGGAAAGTTGGTTAATATTCCAACACCAATTATAGAGCGCGATGGAAGGACGCTTAAAGCTAAACGAGGCAACTGATGGAATAGTTGTTCGAAGGATGTAGATTGAGATACAGGCAAATCCGTATTTCTTTATTCGAGATCTGACAGGCACTTGATGCTCTTCGGAGGGGATGGTGAATCGTTGATGCTATCGAGCCAAGAAAAGTTTCTAAGTATATCTGTAATTGCTCGTACCGTAAACCGACACAGGTGGGTGAGATGAGTATTCTAAGGCGCGTGGAAGAAATCTGGTTAAGGAACTCTGCAAAATAGCACCGTATCTTCGGTATAAGGTGTGCCTCCTTCTGTATAGGAACTTGCTTCCAAAAGCGGAAAAGGTTGCAACAAAGAGTCCCTCCCGACTGTTTACCAAAAACACAGCACTCTGCTAACTCGTAAGAGGATGTATAGGGTGTGACGCCTGCCCGGTGCTGGAAGGTTAATTGATGTGGTTAGCGCAAGCGAAGCCATTGATCGAAGCCCCAGTAAACGGCGGCCGTAACTATAACGGTCCTAAGGTAGCGAAATTCCTTGTCGATTAAATATCGACCTGCATGAATGGCGTAACGAGATGGGAGCTGTCTCGACCAGAAATCCAGTGAAATTGTAGTGGAGGTGAAAATTCCTCCTACCCGCGGCAAGACGGAAAGACCCCGTGGACCTTTACTATAGCTTGACACTGCTGTTGGGATAAAGATGTGCAGGATAGGTGGGAGGCTTTGAGGGTGTGACGCCAGTTGCACCTGAGCCATTGTTGAGATACCACTCTTCTTTATTCTGATAGCTAACTGGGACATATTATCTATGTTCAGGACAATGTCTGGTGGGTAGTTTGACTGGGGCGGTCGCCTCCTAAAAAGTAACGGAGGCTTACAAAGGTTGGCTCAGAACGGTTGGAAATCGTTCGTAGAGTATAATGGTACAAGCCAGCTTGACTGTGAGAGATACACCTCGAGCAGAGACGAAAGTCGGTCATAGTGATCCGGTGGTTCTGTGTGGAAGGGCCATCGCTCAAAGGATAAAAGGTACCCCGGGGATAACAGGCTGATCTCCCCCAAGAGCTCACATCGACGGGGAGGTTTGGCACCTCGATGTCGGCTCATCGCATCCTGGGGCTGGAGCAGGTCCCAAGGGTATGGCTGTTCGCCATTTAAAGCGGTACGCGAGCTGGGTTCAGAACGTCGTGAGACAGTTCGGTCCCTATCTGCCGTGGGCGTAGGAAAGTTGAGGAGAGTTAACCCTAGTACGAGAGGACCGGGTTGAACGAACCACTGGTGTACGGGTTGTTCTGCCAAGAGCATCGCCCGGTAGCTATGTTCGGATGTGATAACCGCTGAAAGCATCTAAGCGGGAAGCCAACTCCAAGATGAACTTTCCCTGAAGACCTCATGAAGACTACATGTTTGATAGGCTGGGTGTGTAATGGGTGAGAGCCCTTTAGCTGACCAGTACTAATAGGTCGTTTGGCTTACATATTATTACGTATGATAATGCTATTTCACTTCCTTATTAAGTGTAAAGCGCTTTGTTGACTAGACAATTTTAAACTCACCTGAAGAATGGTGAATTAAGCCTATTTCGCTATACTGCTAAATAGATTTAATTCACGATTCTGGTGGCTCTAGAGAAGAGGAAACGCCCTGTCCCATTTCGAACCAGGAAGCTAAGCTCTTCATCGCCGATAATACTCTCCCTTACTGGGATGGAAACGTAGGTCGCTGCCAGTTCGTATCTCCTTATGATTTAACTCAAAAATAAACTCCCTAATCTTTTAATTCAGTTTTTTTAAATATTATTTCAAATATCAATCTCTCTTATTCAAAAATAATGCTATCACTTCTTTAATCTATTTATCCTCCCTCAAATCCTTTTTTAATGGTGCTTTTATTATTTTGCGATAAAAAACTCCTTACTTTTTTATTCTTGCTTCTCCTCATTAGTTAGCTTTTCTATAACTTTACTAAGTTTTATTTCTATATGATTTCCTTTCTGAGAAAATAGGTAAAATAAATTTGTACACAGTCTATTTTTTTAATTTATTAAATTCAAATTTATTTTACTTTTGATATGATAACTCAATCTCTTTTGAAAGGATTATCATGCATAATGCCTTCATGTATTATGATCAATAAAAGGATTGTAATGGTTTAGTTCCCTGTTTTGCTTTATTTGAGGTGCTAATAATTTTGGCTGGGTATATTTACATGTAAATATACAAAATGACATTTTAAATGGTTAAATATTTATTACTAAGGGCAAAAGATGAAAAAAATTATCTTACCGTTGTGTGTTGCGTGTTCTTGCTTATTGGCATCGGATGATTCATTGAAGCAAGAGATTGAAGCTTTGAAGGTTCAGATGGCTGAACTTAAAAACGCTCAGTCAAAAATCAATATTGATGCGCTTAAAGCTCAAATATCTGAGGTTAAGGCACATGATGCCAATGATAATATCAAGTGGAGTGTGGATTTACGTACCTCTTATGATGCGATTGATTACAAGATAAAAGGTCTGGCTGATCAAGATAATGGTGTTTGGACTAACAAGCTCATTCTTGGTATGGCAGCGCAACCTGCGGATAATTTGGTCTTTAAGGGATCATTAGGTGTTTATTCAATGTTTGGCAATAACAGTTCAACAGGAATGAATCCATACTCAAATATGAATTGGTACTCTTCAGAGTCTCCTGATGATAATACCATTAGACTTCGTGAAGCGTATTTCTTATATTTTGGAAATATGGGTGATATTCCTTATACGGCTAGCTTTGGTCGTCGACCCTCTGTTGATGGTTTCTTAACCAATCTTAGAGCAGACAATGAAAATCCAGCGTCACCGATTGGTCATAATATTAATATGGAATTTGATGGCGCAAGCTTTAAATTTGATTTAGACAAACTCACAGGTGTTTCTGGTATGTATGTGAAGCTTTGTTTAGGTCGAGGCAACTCAAATGCAGATGCTAGATATCCTACGTTTACAGGTTATCCAATTATGGGTGGTGTGGTTCCTAGTTCAACACAGACACCGTACGTTAAAACAGATAGTGACTCAGCTAATATGGACTTAGCCGGATTGATATGGCAAATTTATGATAATGGTCAGTATAAAGTCATGGCAAATTACTTTAAAGGCTGGAATATGATGGGGGCTAACTTTAGTGTAGCTAGTGAAGGTGCTCTTGCAGATAATCCAATGGATATGGCAACATTAATGGATGATACGTATAACGTTTCCATGACAGATGTGGGTGATTTAACAGGTGGTGCATTATCCTTGCAAGTCAATGGTATTGGTGATGGTATCAGTGATTTCTTAGATGATTCTATTTTCTTTGCATCGTATGCTTTTAGTAAAACTGATCCAAAAGGAAATCATGCTACCGTAATGGATGCATTGTATAATAATTTAGGTATGAGTTCTTCAACACAAGAGATGTTAGGTTCTTCAGATAAAGAGACAGGTTTCTCTATCTATACGGGTATTCAGATTCCAAGCTTCTTTGAGGGGCATCGACTGGGCTTAGAGTATAACCATGGTAGTAAATACTGGAGAAGCTTTACCTATGGCGAGGATACTCTTGTTGGTTCAAAACTTGCGGCTCGTGGTGATGCGTATGAAATTTATTATACCTTGCCACTTGTGGGTAAAAACTTGACCGCACAGTTGAGTTACTTGTATATTGATTATGACTACACAGGTAGTGATATGTTCTTTGGCTCAACAGGAACACCTCAAAATGTTGATGAGACAGCAGGAGCAGTTAGATCAGCTCAAAACGTGCGTGCTTCATTGCGTTATCGTTATTAAAAAATAGCGTATGGGTGTAATGAAAAGCTAACGAACAGTAAAAGTATGCTAGGCTACTTCATTAACGTTTGATGAAGGAGCGCTCATGCGGTATCTTTTGATTGTTTTTGTGATGCTTTTCATTACAGGTTGTTCGAAAATCAGTAAAGAAAACTACGATAAAATTGATGTAGGCATGACGTATCCACAGGTGATTGATCTTTTGGGTCAAGCGAATCATTGTGACTCGCTGATTGGGATGAGTGATTGTACGTGGGGTGATGAAAAACGTTATATTAAAATCAAGTTTGTAGCAGATAAAGTGATGTTAATGCACTCCAAAGGTTTAGAATAATCTTGTTACATGTAAGGAATCAATCCTTACATGTAACGTCTATTTTTCATCTTTTTTAATAGCATCTTTTGCGCCTTTGACTGCGCCATCTACCATGTTTTTTGCAACTTCCCATGCACGAAAACCTAATTTTTTAGCCTCTTGCGCAACATGTTTTGCCTTTTCACCTTCAAATTCAAATTGTTTAAGAGACTCGACTTTTGCAGAAGCTATTTTTTCAAATTCATTAACATCTTTTTTAAACGATTCTAATTTTTTCTCTGCTTCTTCTTTGAGTCCTTCAATGCGATCAGAGAGGAGTTCTTTGACCTCATTGGCTGTACGCTTCATTTTGGCTACTGAGCTGTTCATCTCTTCAACCATCTCTTTAATAATCGTTGCAGAAATGCCCTCTGATTGCGATGCGAGGACATTGAGCATAATAATAAAATGCTCATCGAGTTTTAGAAGTTCTTTACGTAGAAGGGGTAAATCTGTCTCAAAAAGGGTTTCTATCTCTTCTGCAGGAAGGTATCTTAAATCATTTTTAAATTTTTCAAGTGCTTTGGTGATGCCATCGCGTACACCATTGACGGCACCTTCAAGAATCTCTTTTGCATGGGCAACATCTTCATCGGCAATATCCATACTCGCTTTAAGAATCGTTTGCGAAATATTTAAAAGACGTTGTTTGGTGAAATGCCCTTCTTGAATGGTTTGGTAGGTTAAATTTTTAGTGATAGCATGGGTTGTATCTTTGATGTCACTTCCTTTTTCAAGGGTTGTGATCAGTGCTTCTTCGGCTGTTTCTTTTAAGATACCTAGCATCTCTACACCTTTGAGTTTGGCGTCATTGAGTGCAAAAAGAGCGGCTTCTTTTGTGTCATGCGAAATATGTGCAATGTGCCTCTCTAGGGTATGAAACGTTTCAGCGATGGAGTTTTTAATGTGCTGTTTTTGAAGAAAAATACTTTTTTCGAGTTGCTCTTTTTCATAAATGGTCTTGTATAAAAATGCTTCTTGTTCAGCGCTTTTTGCTTTCAAAAGCCCGTCTATGATACGCTCAACCATCTCAGGTGTTTTAAGTCCTTCATCGTGCAAGACCTTGCAGTAGAGTTCAAAAAGTTCTCCAATACGGCTTTGAATCATCGCTTCATCTTTGAGGCGTTGAATTTTTTTTCGGGAGAGTTCAAAACTCAGTTCTTGAATCAGTTGGGAGAGGTTGGAATTTTCTTTATTTTCTTTGAGTGTTGCTGAAAAAATGTGTTGTATTGACTCCATGGAGAATTCCTTTTAAAGTACAAATTTAATGTGTTGGTGTTGTTTAAGTAGATGAAACAGTGCTTTTCTATCGTCTGCATTGTGAACCAAAATGTTTAATGTATAACTTGCGTAGTTGCCTTTGGTGCTATTTTGAGATTTGCGTATGTCGTGGATACGTTCTTCTAACACTTCTTGCACAATGGTTGTCACATTGTGTTCACTGCTTAAAACGAGTTTGTATTCCCATTGGCAAGGATAATCAAGCTGAAGTTCGGGCGTAGTTTCCACTTTTACCTCCGCTTTTGGATTCGAGTTGAATAGCGTTAATTACCATTGATTTATCAATGGCTTTAGACATATCATAAATCGTTAAAAGTCCAATGCTAACACCCGTTAAAGCTTCCATTTCCACGCCAGTTTGTCCTTTAAGTTTTGCGGTTACCGTGAGTTTAAATCCTGGGAGATGGGGAAGTTCTTCCACATCACAGTTCACGGATGTTAGCATTAAAGGATGGCACATAGGGATAAGATCACTGGTTTTTTTGGTTCCCATAATCGCCCCAATTACAGCCGTTTGCAGAACAGGTCCCTTTTTAGTTTGTTGGGAGACGATTTGATCAAAAGCAGCTTGGCTCATGGTAATCGTACCACTTGCGATGGCAACACGAAACGTCTCTTCTTTATCGCTGACATCGACCATTTTTGGTCTATCTTTTTCATCTAAATGTGTTAATTGCATCTCTACCTCGTTACATGAATAATAGTTGTTTTGATTATAGCACCATTTCTCTTAAGCTGTGCGTGATAAGAATGTGTCAATTTTTCTCATTTTCATGAAAAAGGCGTTCGTGTGTGTATAGAAATGTTTATTATTATGCTACAATGATTTTATAAGGTCATCTATGTTACCGAGTAAGTAACGTATTTACGGGCAAAAGGTAACAGTGTGTGATTTAAAAAAGAGGAGTATGGTCACGATGAATATTTATGTAGGCAATGTCAAGTATGAGATGACGGGCGATCAGTTAAAAGAGATGTTTTCTGCGTACGGTGAAGTGTCAAGTGCAAGAATCATTAACGATAGAGAAACAGGACGTTCAAAAGGTTTTGGTTTTGTTGAAATGCCAAATGATTCAGAAGCAAAAGCTGCTATTGAAGCAACGAATGAAAAAGAGATTGGTGGACGAACACTTAAAGTAAATGAGGCAAGACCTAGAGAAGATCGTCCAAGAGAGATAGACCTCGAAGAACTCCTCGAGATTTTAATTAAGCGTTACATGTAAAGACTCAGTCTTGAGTCTTTACGCTCTTTTATTAGCGCGAAAGCGCAAATCCAATACCAATACGATCACTCCGCTTGTTATAGTCAATTAAACTCTCCGAGTAACCGCTGTAGAGTTGAATGTACCCAAAAAGATTATCTTCCCACAGTGGGAATGTCCAATCTGCTTGAATTGCTCCTCTGTTAGTGTCCTCTAGTTTGAGATTGTTTCGCACTAAAAATTTAAAGGTATGTTTTTTCCACGGATAGATCAATTCAATGTCACCATAGCCTAGATAATCCTCAATATCCGGGTTATCATCACTTCGTGCGTCTTCTTTAAGGCGATACCAGATGCGTGGGGCGATGATGAGATTGCCTGCTTGAAAAAATCCTTTGACATAGAGTCGATTCCATGAGCGTGATTTTTCCTCATCTTTGCCATTGGATTCGTGTAGAATACCCAACTGATATGCTTTAATAAAACTTTCACGTTCAAAATGGGGCATAATAATAAAAAGCTCTGGTTGATAGTTGGTTTCACGAAAGGGTGCTGAATCTTCTCTGGTTTGCCACCATGCCGTATAGGTGTAAGCAAGAACGATACTTTCATGAAGTCCTAGTAGGTTATCGACAAGGTCTTTTTGAAAACTGAGTTGAAATTTGGTCTCTTGGTGGTTTCGTCCTTCATGGGAGACTCCATCATACGTCATCGGCAATAAATAGTTCATTTTATAGGGTGCGATATCAAACGTTTGGGTAATCATCTGTTTCATAGATTGGTACGTGTCATCATCTTCATAGCCTTCTAAAAAAGAGCTATAAACCGCTTCGGTACGTTCGATTTTGTGTAAGCGCTCTGCAATGCTACTCTCAAGCGCTTTGGTTTGGGTGGTTTTTTCTTCTAAGCTTAAAATAGCCGCTTGTTTGTACCATAACAAAGCTCGTTCTTGATCTTGCTGTGTTTCATAATATTTTGCGAGGGTATAAGCAGCAGAGGCATCACCATAGGATGCTTTTGCCTCTAAAGCTTCCGTGTCGATGGCACGGAGCATCATCGGTAAAGAGAAAAATGCACCAAAAAGAGATCTTTTTGCGAAGCGTTTAATACTCATAATCAACGACTTTACTTACCGCATTTAAGGATTTGATGAAGGCAACAACTTCAAGGTGCAAAGGGTGAATGGCGTAGGTGTACAAATCTTCTTTACTCTTAAAATCACTCACTAGAGCGAGATCAAAGGCACGCTCTTCGGGTGAAAAATTAATGCCTACTTCTATATGCACCAAAACATCAATTTTCCCTTTTAGGCTCATAATACGCTCTTTTAACGCCTCTTTTTGTGCGTCTGAAGCATTGGGTAGTTGGAAAAAAACAATGTGTTTCACCATAAAGGACTCCTTTGTTATTCGAATGCGTGCGGTTGGTCGATGATGTAGCCTTGAAAAAGATCAAAGCCCAAAGTGCGCACGGTTTCGAGAGTAGTTTGTGAATTGAGATGGGTCGCAACGGTTTGGATATTTTTAGCTTTGCAAAGTTCTAAAATGGTGTTACATGTAAAACGTGCGTGTTCATCAGTGCAAAGGTTTCGGATGAGGCTTCCATGCACTTTTACGATATCAATTAACCCTCCATCGCAGAATTCTAGTAAAGAACTATCACAGACATTATCCAATGAGAGTGTGATGTTTGCGTGTTTGAGTTGTTGGAGAGCTTCTTTAAAGGGCTCAAAAGGTATCTCTTTTTTGTATTCAATTTCTAAAATAATCGGTTGATTCGAAAAGGTTGTCTCTATAAAAGCAAGACGTTCTTGATCTTGCAAATCTTCCCATGAGAGATTGAGTGCTATCTTAATCCCTTTTTGTTTAGCCAGTGTGAGCGCCTTTTGTGCAATACTCTCTAGTAAGCGATCATAAAAATGGCGTTTTTTAGCAATTTTTAAAAAGAGTTTAGGGGATTGAAGGGTGTTATGATAAGCAAGACGTAGCAAGGCCTCGTAGCACAAAACGGTGCTATTTTTATCGATGATGGATTGAAAATGGAGGACAATTTGTCCCTCTTCAATCGCTGTTTTTATCATTGCTTCAATCGCTTCTTCATTTTCGTTCATCAAGATATTGGCAAATTCAGAGTAGGTGACGAAAAGTTGGTTTTCTGCTTTGGCAACGAGCAGTGCTTTTTGTGCCTTTTGTAACCCTTCAAAGTGGTCAAAACTAATGCCAATGTGTACATTGAGTGTGAGTATTTTACCCTCATAAGGAATGAGAATATGCTCCATTTCACGGCTTAAAGCGCTGATGAGATGTTCCATTTTTGAGAGCTCAAAGGGGGTATCAATAAGTAGGGCAAATGTGTCATCAAACAGTGCAAAGAGTTCCATTTCATGTTCGGTCGCAAAGGTGAGAAGTAGGTCATGAAAAGCGGAAAGAACACGGCTTCCTCCCTCATCGCCATAGGTTAAGATAATATTTTTAAATTGTTTAATATCAATTAAAAAGAGTTTAGGACTTTTACATGTAAGCATTTTTTCTTCAAAGAGACAGAACGAGGGAAGGGGCGTGTGGTTTTCAATCATAAGCGTTCCTTTGCATATGCGTAATCTTCAGGATGGTTGAGGTTTAAAAAGGGTGCATCCTCTTTAAAATGAACATAGTGTGTCTTGCTTTGTTCAAGGAGATGGTGCATTTTATGGTTATGGTGTTGGAGTGCATGTTTTATCTTTGCAATCATCGAGGGTGCATAAATCGCACATAAAGGATGCGATGATGAAGGAGAAACCGCAATCACCGCATCGGTGGTTTCTTTTAAATTATTCGCTAGGGCGTGAAAAATCTCAGGGGTCACAAAAGGTGTATCGACACTTAAAATGCAGACAGGTTTGTTCACATACTCCAAAATGGAGAGCAATGCTACTAACGGGGAGTGTTCTGTATAGGTAGTATTATCTTCAATAAAGGAGGCGTCAAAATCAAATTTATCACGTGTTTTGGTGCTGACATGTAAACGCTCAAAAAAGGGTTGAAGCCTTGCTAATTGGTATTCTGTAAGGGTTTTAAAATCGCCAAAGGGAAGCAAGGCTTTATCGCTTCCCATGCGTGAACTTTTCCCACCGGCAACAATCACTAAAGGGAGTGGGATAAAAGGCATTAGAGTGTTCTTGGATCGGTGATTTTGCCCATGACGGCGCTGGCGGCTGCGACGGCTGAGTTGGCAAGATAGATTTCGCTGGTGCGATCTCCCATGCGACCTACAAAGTTACGGTTGGTGGTTGCCACACAACGTTCATTTTTACCTAAAATACCCATATAACCTCCTAAACACGCTCCGCAGGTTGGGTTACTAAAGACCGCTCCTGCTTCAATAAAAATTTCAACCAAGCCCTCTTTTTGTGCTTGTAGAGAGATTTTTTGTGTTGCAGGGGTGATAATTAAGCGTGTTTTACGTGCCACTTTGCGACCTTTAAGAATGCTTGCGGCAATACGCAAATCTTCCAAGCGACCGTTGGTGCAACTGCCAATAAAGACTTGATCGATAGCTAAATCATCTTTAACCGCCTCATTAATGGATTTGCCATTGGAAGGTAAGAAAGGATAGGCAATGACAGGGTCAAGATTGGCGACGTCAATGTGAAGCACTTGCACATACGTAGCATCATCATCAGAGTAGAAAAATTTAGGTTCTCGTGCAAGATTTTTGTCACTTAAAAAGGCTTTAGTAATCTCATCAACAGCGACAATACCGCTTTTAGCACCCGCTTCAATCGCCATGTTGCAGAGTGAAAAACGATCATCCATGCTTAAGTGTCCAATCGTATCGCCTGTGAATTCTAACGTGCGGTACAATGCACCATCCACGCCTAAAAGACGAATGACCTCAAGAATCAAATCTTTACCGTAAACGTGTTGTTTGGGTTTTCCGCTAAAAACCACTTTGATGGACTCAGGGACTTTAAACCAGTTCTCCCCCGTAATCATCGCAAACGCTAAATCGGTGGAGCCCATACCCGTTGCAAATGCCCCAAGTGCACCGTGTGTACAGGTGTGAGAATCCGCACCAATAATCACATCGCCTGGAACAACAAGCCCTTTTTCAGGCAACAAAGCGTGTTCAATACCCATATCTTTTTCATCAAAATAGTGTTTGAGATCATGTTTGTAGGCAAATTCACGACTGATTTTAGCTTGATTCGCACTGGCAATATCTTTGGCTGGAATGTAGTGATCCATGACGATACTAAAGCCATCAGGATTGGCAAGTTTGGTAGCACCACTCTGCTCAAATGCTTTGATTGAAATCGGTGTGGTAATATCGTTACCAATAACCATATCAATTTTGCTTTTGATAATTTCGCCTGCAAAGACAGGATGACCGACATGGTCGCTAAAAATTTTTTCTGTGATTGTTTGACCCATAATTGTACACCTTATGTAGTAAATTGGGATATTTTAGCAAAAAAAGGTTTAAGAAAACGTGTAGAAAAAGGACTGGGATTCTGTGAAAACAGAACCCTTAAAGGCTTAACGGCTACAACCGCAACCGCCTGAACCACATCCTTTGGTGTTGTCATCGTTCTTAGAGGTGTCGATATTAAAAGGTAAGTATGCAGGGCAAAAACGAATCAATGCCGTGATAAAAACCACCACCCCAATCAATCCAAACCAACTGTTGTAGATAACGCCTAAAATCGCAATGAAAATACCAATAATCATGCGAAGCATTCTATCTGCTCTTCCTATATTGCATTTCATGGTAAACTCCTTTGTTTAAATTGGAGTTATTATATCTTATTTAGAGTCAATAACCATCATATTCCTAAATGATAAAAATTACTATTGACAAATATTTATTCTTTTGCTAGAATTCTATCACCGAAACAAATTAGAACGGTAAGGAGTCATTATGGCATGTGATAGTAATACTGTTGAAGCAAAAGCTTCTCAACCTAATACAGAAAATCAAAATTCAGAAATGAAAGTACAGGAGAAAAAATCAATGAGTTCATCTTTAGTTTTACAAAAAGCCCCAGAATTTAAAATGGATGCGTACGACGCAAAAACAGGTCACTATACAAGTGTAAGCAGTGAAGATTATAAAGGTAAATGGCATGTTGTTTGTTTTTACCCAGCGGATTTTACATTTGTATGCCCAACTGAAATTGCGGCAATGAATGCTAAATACGATGAGTTCCAAGAACTCGGCGTTGAAATCTTAGCGGTTTCTACGGATACTAAGTTTTCACACAAACGTTTTGTTGAGACAGAGCCTATTTTAGCAGGTCTAAAATTGACCATTGGCGCAGATCCAACAGGTACAGTAAGCCGTGCGTTTGGCGTGATGATTGAAGATGAGGGTATTGCGCTTCGTGGACGTTTCCTTATCAATCCAGAAGGTGTATGTGTCGCACAAGAAGTTCAAGCACCAATGGTTGGAAGAAACGTAAATGAATTTTTACGCCAAGTTCGAGCATGGCAACATGCGAGTAAAACAGGTGAGGTATGTCCAGCAGGTTGGAGACCAGGTAAAAAAACATTGCCAGTAGCGACAGATGTTGAAAAAATGACAGGTCGTGTAGGTGATTATATTACCATCGAAGAGATTCTCTCTTAATTTTTACCTGCTTTATACAAGACCCCTTTTAAAAGGGGTCTTTCTTCTCTTTTCCTTCTTAGCTTCTGTTTATATACTGATACCAAAAAATATTTTACGATGATACGTAATAGTGAACCATCTATTGATAAGATGATTGCGACGCATCGTAAGTTATTTTAAATGAGAACAAACACGTGAGTGTTGTTGTAAAGGAGCATGAAGATGCAATTTTTTAACCAATGGAGCATACGCCAAAAACTCATCGGTGGGTTTGGTTTGGTTGTAGGGCTTATGTTTTTTGTTACGGCTATTGGGATTCAAAAAGTGAATTATATTGATGAGACGTTATATGAAATTACAGATGTGAATTCTCTAAAACAGAGGTATGCGATTAATTTTAGAGGCAGTGTTCACGATAGAGCGATTGCCCTTAGAGATGGTGTGCTTTTCAATGATGCAACGGCGTTGGCGATGGTTTTAGAGGAGATAAAACGGTTAGAAACCTTTTATGCAACCTCTGCCAAGGAATTAGATGCTATTTTTGCCAAAGGTGAAGGGATTGAAGAGCAAGAGAGGGTCATTTTAGAAAAGATTAAAAGAATTGAGTATCAAACAATGCCATTGATTGCTGAGGTGATTGTGCGTAAGCAAAGCGGTCAGTTTGAAGCAGCTCGTGAACTTCTTTTAGAGCATACAGCACCTGCGTTTAAAGCGTGGCTTGCGGCGATTAATGAATTTATTGATTATGAAGAGGCTAAAAATCAGCTCGCAACTCCAAAAGCCAGAGAGGTTGCGGGGAGTTTTGCTTCGTTTATGATTGTTTTATTGTTGATGGCTTTTGTGTTTGCAAGCAGTGTGGCATGGGGAATATCGAAAAATTTAACCAAGGCGTTGGGTGCTGAACCCAAAGAGGTTTCTCGTATCGCTAATGCTATTGCCAATGGTGATTTAACTTTGAATGCAAAGAGTGAGAATGAGGCTAGTATTTTAGGCTCTGTTCTTAAAATGCAAGCGAATTTAAAAACCATCGTTTTATATATTATGGAGGCGTCTAATGTGTTAGCTAAAAAAGCAGAAGATGTACACGAAGCGTCCGCACACTCTAAAAAACTTGCCGCTACGCAAGAGGAGACTTCGTTTGCTTTGGTTAAAGAGATTGGGCAGATTAGTGCCAATATTGATGCCATAGCACTGATGTCGCAACACGCAAAAGAGAATTCCCGTCAAAGCTCTATGCTGTCACAGCAGGGGCGAGAAATTGTGACACAAACGGCATTACAGATGAAAGAGGTGACGCAAAATGTACAGCTTTCAGCGCAGCATATTCAAACACTCAACCAACATTCACACGCTATTGGCGGGAGTGCTGATTTGATTCAGGAGATTACAGACCAGACCAATCTTTTGGCACTCAATGCTGCGATTGAAGCTGCTCGTGCGGGGGAAGCGGGGCGTGGTTTTGCGGTGGTAGCCGATGAAATTCGAAAGCTTGCGGATCGTACTGATGTGGCAACCAAAGAGATTGCACAGATGATTGGCTTGATTCAAAGTGAAACAAAAAATGCTGTCTCCACGATGGAAAGTGTGGTAAAGCAAGTCGAAAAAAGTTATGAGATGAGTCATGAAGCAACACGTTTATTAGAGCATATTGATGCGCAAGCGGGCGATTCACTCTCAAAAACAGATCATATGAGTCTTTCATTGGAAGAACAAGCGCACAAAGTATCGGGTTTATCAACCAATGTACGCTCCATTTCCACAATGTCACAAAGTACCAATCGTGCGATGCAGGAGAATGTGGATGTGGTGAAAGAGTTGATGGATATTTCACGTGATTTGCAAAAACGTATGGAACATTTTAGCGTTTAGTGAAACCCCTTATACCCTTCTAAAAAAGATTGGATGCCCTCTTGTGCAAAGAGGGCGTCATTCCATACTTTGCTATCAATTAAGTCATAATAGGCTTCTTTTAGCACATACGCATAGGCGTTAATTTTTCTATTTTCCACCAGAAGCTCCACCTCTTTACGCTCATAATACTCGCCTTCAAACGTATCAAGGATGACCAAATCTTCGTCTGAGATTTCATAATAGACACGACCTTCAACCCACTCATTGGCTTCAAAAATGACAGGATAGACATCATTTTTAATCGCACGCCGTGCGTAGCCTTGCAAGGTGGCTTTTTGCGAAAGGTAATGCCCTCTCACCAGTCTGTGCCAGACATCTTCAAACATCAATGATCCATACGTAAAGAGGTGTTTCATGCGTGCTCCTTGAAAAAAATCATATCACAGTATGATACACCATGGTTGCTCAAAAAATGTGCAAATAAAGATATAATAGACTTCTTTCATAACCCATTGAAAAAAGAGTATCGCTGATAGCACATCACTTTTTAAAACTAAAAACATCGCCATAGCTTTGGCTATGACTCAATTTTGAGTTTTAAAAATTAACGCACTCTTAGCAAACTCTTTATCTTTTCAAGGGGCATGAAAGAAGTCTAATAAGAACCAAATCCTCTTTACATGTAAAGGTTAAATATGGTGAAGTGCACGTTTGAATCTCCTTTGGGGTTATTACTAGCACAGGCAAATGCGCAGGGAATTTATGCGTTAGACTTTACATGTAACACTGAATTATATACTCAAGAGAATGGACATATCATTCAGCTTAGAAGAGAGTTGGATGCCTATTTTGAAGGGAAATTAAAGCGTTTTTTGGTGCCATTAGTCCCTATGGGAACGCCGTTTCAAAGAGCTGTTTGGGAAGTTTTAAGAACGATTCCTTACGGGGAGACGATTTCGTATAGCCGTGAAGCGGAGCTTTTAAAACACTCAAAAGCCGTGCGTGCGGTGGCGAATGCCAATGGCAAAAATCCCATTGCAATTCTTATCCCGTGCCATCGGGTGATTGCCAAAGATGGAAGCATGGGTGGGTATAGCAGTGGGGTATGGCGTAAAGAGTATCTTTTAAATTTGGAGCAACAGTATCGATGAAAGTCGTCATAGCAATTGATTCGTATAAAGGGTGTGCAAGTTCGCAAGAGCTTTCAGGATGGATAGAAGAGGGTATTAAAAACGTCTATACAGAAGCAGAGGTCAAAGCCTGTTCTATTGCCGATGGTGGCGAGGGAATGCTTCATGCCTTAATGCACAATAGCGATGGAAAAATTGTTACATGTAACGTGCATGACCCGTTGATGCAACCCATTGAAGCGCAGTATGGCATCTTACGTGATGGCATCACCGCAGTGATTGAGATGGCGCAAGCCTCAGGGCTTCCTTTGGTACCCAAAGAGAAACGCAACCCATTAAAAACCACCACGTATGGCGTGGGAGAGTTGATAAAAGACGCACTTGAGAGGGGGTGTCGCACGTTTATTGTTGGCATTGGTGGCAGTGCAACCAATGATGCGGGACTTGGGATGCTTCAAGCATTGGGATACCGTTTTTTAGATAAAAATGGTGATGTTTTGGGGTACGGTGGTGAGATTTTAGAGAGTATTGCGAGTGTGGATGTCTCAGATGTTGAGCCTTTGCTAGAGCAGTGTGAATTTAGCGTGGCGTGTGATGTGGACAATGTGATGTATGGCACAAAAGGGTGTGCGCAGGTCTATGCGCCACAAAAGGGTGCTGATGCGTTGATGGTGGAGCGTTTGGATGCGGGCATGGTGCATTTTTGCGAGGTGCTTGAAAAAGCGTATGGCAAAACCATCGCCCATGTAGCAGGTTCAGGTGCCGCTGGAGGTATGGGCGGAGGAATGCTGGCATTTTTAAAAAATACCTCACTTCGTTCAGGCATTGAGATTATCTTAGATGCCATGCATTTTGATGAAACGCTAAAGGACGCTCATCTTGTTATCACAGGTGAGGGGCGCATTGATACGCAATCACTCATGGGAAAAGTCTTAAGTGGTGTTTCCAAACGTGCGCATAAAGCGGGTGTGCCTTTGATCGCCTTAGGGGGTGGCATTGCCGATGATTTAGAGGTGCATGAGGGGATTGACGCACTGTTTTCCATTATGCGCTACCCCATTTGTTTGGAAGAGGCGATGGAGAAAGAGCGCACCAAAATGCTGGTGATTAAAAGTACGACAGAGATTTTTAGATTGATGCGTGCTATTTTACGAAAGTGATAAATGAAACATAAAGAACTGATTTTAATTAACGATTTTTTACAGCAATACCACAAGATTTCCTCGATTTACCGTGTGGACGATAATGTCCTACGCATCGTGTTTGAAGCGGGTGAAGCGCTTTTTATTGACCTTTCACGCAATGATTCGTATATGTTTTATAAGAGCGATTTTAAACAATCCAAACGCTATAACGCTCCTTTTGACGTGATCTTAAACAAACGCTTTGCCAATGCGAAAATACTCTCCATGAAGGTGGAAGAAAATAACCGTATTTGGCGCATTTGCGTGCTTTCAAGCTCAAGTTACAAATCCTTTGAAACCACCTTACAACTTGAATTTACAGGGCGCAATACCAATGCGATTATCTTAGATGAAGATGAGGTGGTGTTGGAAGCTTTGCGTCATATTGATGCGAGTGTTTCTTTTCGCAGTGTCAAAGTGGGAGAGGTGTTGGAGCCTTTGCCACCTAAAGAGCTCAAAGAGAAGCCTTTTGAGATGGACGGAAGCGTTGAAGCGTATTTGCATGCCAGCTATGAAAAACGTTTACATGTAAAGCTTTGTGAACTCAAAAATCAAAAAAAAGCGGGGCTGGAGCGAAAGAGTGAAAAGCTCACAGAGGCGATGAATGCCTTAGAAAATGAGGAAGAACTTTTAGCCAAAAGCGAGCAAGCGCACAAAGAGGCAACATTGGTGTTAGCGCATTTGTACAGCATTAAAAATTATCAAGAGCGTGTGGAGCTTTATGATTTTGATGGAGAGCTTGTGAGCATTGCGTTACCTCTGGCGCATTCGCCTCAACACGCCGCCAATATGCTCTATAAGAAGTCCAAAAAATTGCGTCAAAAAGCTTTTTCGATTCATCGCCAAAGAGAAAATTTGGAAGAGAAACGCCTCTTTTTGGAGCGGATGATGGGGGTGATTGAAGGGGCAAGGGATTTGGAAGAGATACACATCTTAACGCCTAAAGTCACCAAACAAAAGCAAAAGGGCGAAGACAATAATTATGAAACCTTTTGGCTGGAGGGGTACCGCATTTTACTGGGTAAAAACGAGAAGGGAAATATCGCACTTTTGCAAGAGGCAAAAAAGAGCGATATCTGGTTACATGTAAAAGATATGCCCTCAGCGCACGTGATTATTTGCACCGAAAAACAGAGTGTGCCTGAGCCTATTTTGATTTTTGCGGCGAAGTTGTGTGTGGACTTTAGCCTCTCTCAAAAAGGTGGCTATTTGGTCGATTATACCCAACGTAAAAACGTGAAGCCCTTTGATGGAGCGAATGTTGCTTATGAGACGTATCAAACGCTTAAAATTTACAAGGAATGAGCTTTATCTCTAGCTTTAGTGCATAGCGCAGCGTAGCTTTTTAGGCTTTGCCTAGAAAGCGTGTAAAAATGTGTGGGAGCGAATGTTGCTTATGAAACGTATCAGACGCTCAAAATTTACAAAGAATAAGTCTTACATGTAAAAGGAGGAGAGTATGGCAGTAGGTCCTCTTGGTAGTGTGGTGTATGCAAACCAAATGATGCCAGCACAAGCAGCGAAGCAGATGGATTACCAAAACAGTGTTCAGATGCAAAATGCGCTAGCCGCTGCCATGCAAGCTGAAAAAGAAGATACCGTACAAGAAGTTCGTCCTACGGAGGAGAGTTATAAAATAGACCCTGAAAATGAGCATGAACGTCATAAGCATGAGGAAGAAGAGCGTGAAAGAGCGCAGGAAGAGGTCTCTTTAGCTGAAAAAAAAGAAGAGGATGTTGAAGAGGAAACATCGTTCGTACATCAAGGGCATCTGGATATTAAAGCGTAACCTCACCTTTGGTTTGCTATGATTGCTCCTTATATCAAATACCACCATCAAAGAGTTCTTATGAATTTTAAAACACTCTACGAATCTAATAAACAGCGTGTTCTCACAGGTTTTGTGATGTTAGGCGTTGCGTCACTGCTTGCCTTTTTGGATAATCTAATTGTAACATGGCTGGTTCTTGGCATTGTCTATCTTTTTGCGTTTCATGAAGCGATGAATCTTTTTGGCGTCAAAGAGGTTAAGCTTTATGTTTATGCGGTTCTTTTGTGGTTGGTTGCCTATGTTTATCCCAATCCTGATGATTTGATTTATCTGGTTTTGATTCTTTCTCTTTCTATTATGGCGTATACCAAAACTGTGGATTATAAACTTTTAGCGCCTTTTTTCTACCCTTCTATCTCCATGCTCTTTTTATATGCGCTCTACCATGATTTTGGTATGTCCGTGTTGGTATGGTTGGTGTTTATTGTGGCATTGACCGATACGGGAGCTTACTTTGTGGGTAAAAGTGTGGGTAAAACCCCTTTTTCTCCCTCTTCTCCCAATAAAACGCTTGAGGGCGTTGCTGGAGGTGTGATGATTGGAAGCATTGTGGGGGCGATTTATGGTACGTTTTTTATCCCTTTATGGCTGTCTGTGTTGATTGCGTTTTTGACCTCTATCTCTTCCGTGTTTGGGGATTTGTTTGAGAGTTATTTGAAGCGTGAAGCAGGAGTGAAGGACAGCGGTGCACTCTTCCCAGGGCACGGCGGTATGCTTGATAGGCTCGATGGTTATTTGTTCGGGGGTGTCGTGATGGTGATTTTGCTTCGAGGGTTGGCATAAGTGGTACTTTTAGGCTCCACAGGCTCCATTGGGGTTAATGCACTGATAATCGCCAAACGCTTTGGCATTGAAGTAGAAGCGCTAGTTGCGGGTAAAAATATAGCCCTTTTAAATGAGCAGATTGAAGAGCACCATCCTAAATATGTTGCCATTTCAGATGAAAAAGACCGTCCTTTAGTCAAACACCATGAAGTCTTTGTGGGTAAAGAGGGCATGATAGCGCTATTACAGAAAACACAAAGTTTTTTAGTGGTCAATGCGCTTGTGGGTTTTGTGGGACTTGCTCCTAGCATTGAGGCATTGCGTTTGGGTAAACGACTCGCCCTTGCCAATAAAGAATCCCTCGTGGTAGCGGGGCATTTACTGGATACCAAAAAAATTACGCCTATTGATAGTGAACATTTTGGTTTATGGTATTTGCTTGGCAATCGTCCTGTCTCAAAAATGACGATTACGGCAAGTGGGGGTGCGTTTCGGGATTCGCCTTTGGAAGTCTTACCGCATATGAGTTTTCACGATGCGCTTAAGCATCCTAATTGGAGCATGGGTGCGAAGATTACGATTGATAGTGCAACCATGACCAATAAACTCTTTGAACTTTTAGAAGCCAAATGGCTCTTTGGGTGTGATGTCTTGGATGCGGTGATTGAGCCAAAGTCGATTATTCATGCGTTTGTGGATTTTAAAGATGGAAGCACGACTGCCCATTTAGCAAGGGCTGATATGAAACTTCCCATTGCCTTTGCTTTGCGAGGAGAGATAGAAGAGGCGATTTTACCACCGATTGATTTGGTGGAAATTGGTTCTTTTTCGTTTCGCCCCATTGAGGTTGCTCGTTATCCGATTTGGGAGATTAAAGAGGATGTCTTAGCCCATCCAACCCGTGGCGTGGTGATTAATGCTGCGAATGAAGTGGGTATTGCACGTTTTTACAATCATGAGATTTCTATTTTAGAGTTAGCTAAGCGTACGATTGATGCGTATCGCTTTTTTCATGATGTGCATCCACAAAGTTTGGATGAGGTGTTTGAGATTGATAGGGAAGTTAGAAAATACTGCTTAAAATAGCACCATACTCTTTCACACAGTCACGATAGCATTTCGATAGAATAATTCAAAATTTACCATAAAGAGGTGTAAATGATACAAAGCACGAACTACAACTTTAGGCTAAGAGATAGCATTATTGGGTTGCAGTTTTTATTTGTCGCCTTCGGAGCATTGGTTTTAGTACCAATTCTTACAGGCTTAGATCCTAACGTTGCCCTATTTACCGCAGGGCTTGGAACCTTACTGTTTCAGTTAACCACACGTGAGCAGATTCCTCCTATTTTTTTAGCGTCGTCATTTTCGTTTATTGCTCCGATTATCTATGGGCTTAAAACATGGGGACTTGCAGGGACGATGTGTGGACTTGCCGCAGCAGGAGTGTTCTATCTCTTTTTGAGTATGGTGGTGCGTTTAAAAGGAACCGCCTTTTTGCATAAAATCTTTCCTGCGGTGGTGGTTGGACCTGTGATTATGACCATTGGTCTTATTTTATCGCCGGTGGCGGTCAATATGGCAATGGGAAAAACAGGCGATGGTGCGATGGTTTTAGTGCCCCTCTCTCAAGCGATGATGGTCTCTATGTCTGCACTTTTAGTCACACTTTTGGTTGCGCTTTTGGGTAAAGGGGTTTTTCGTTTACTTCCCATTTTATGTGGAATTATTGCGGGATATAGTGTTGCATTGATTTTGGGCATTGTTCATTTTGATGCGGTCGCAAAAGCGGCATGGTTTGCGGTTCCGAACTTTGTTTTTCCTGAGTGGAATGTGGAAGCGATTATTTATATCTTACCCATAGCCATTGCTCCAGCGGTAGAACATGTGGGGGGTATTTTAACCATTAGTAATGTCACCAAAACGGATTATTTGAAAAAGCCTGGTCTTAAAACGACCCTTCTAGGTGATGCGATTGCAACCAGTGCCGCTTCTATGTTAGGTGGCCCTCCTAATACTACCTATTCTGAGGTTACAGGAGCTGTTACCATTACTAAAGCGTATAATCCTGCGATTATGACATGGGCGGCACTTTGTGCGATTGTGTTAGCGTTTGTGGGAAAACTAGGAGGGCTTTTAGCAACGATTCCTGTTCCTGTTATGGGTGGCATTTTATTGCTTTTATTTGGAATTATCGCTTCGATTGGGATTGGAACGATGGTGCGTGAAAAAGTCGATATGAACGACCCTCGCAATATGATTATTGTCTCTATGGTTTTAGTGTTAGCCATTGGTGGAATGGTAGTGGATATGGGTGGCGTTGCTTTTAGTGGAATTGGTTTGGGTGCGATTGTTGGAATTGTACTGAACTTGATATTGCCTAAGGGGCATTACATCAATGAAACAACAGAAGGGGAGGCATAAAAAATGGAAATGATAGAAAAAGCAGTTGCTACCCTTTCGGGTATTGTATGGGGTGCACCCATGCTGGTTTTGTTAGTCGGAACAGGACTCTATTTAACGATTTTGTTAAAAGGGATGCAATTTTGGGCATTGCCTCATGCGTTGAAGCTTATTTTTCATAAAGAGCATGATGGTGAGGGAGAAATTAGCCATTTTGCAGCACTGATGACAGCATTGGCGGCAACCGTAGGTATTGGTAATATTGTCGGTGTTGCTACGGCGATTACGCTAGGTGGACCAGGGGCAGTTTTTTGGATGTGGATGACAGGTTTAGTGGGTATGGCAACCAAATACTCTGAGGCAGTTTTGGCGGTAAAGTATCGTCAAAAAGGGCATCATCATGGGTATAAAGGTGGACCAATGTACTACCTAACCTATGGTTTAAATATGCCTCGCCTTGGTATGGCATTTGCGATTTTTACAGCGATTGCGGCGTTTGGTATTGGCAATATGACACAAGCCAATGCGGTTGCGACCATTTTAGAGACACAAATGAATGTACCGACATGGGTAACAGGCGTGGTTCTTTTAACGTTAACAGCGGTTGTTATTTTAGGAGGCATTAAATCCATTGGTCGTTTTACCTCCTTTTTAGTACCATTTATGATTTTGATTTATGTTGCCGTTTCTCTAGTGATTTTAGGGATGAATATGGACAAAATTGGGAGTGCGTTTGGGCTTATTTTCTACCATGCGTTTAATCCAATCGCTGCTGGAGGCGGTTTTGTGGGTGCAACGATGGCAGCGGCGATTCGTTACGGTGTAGCACGGGGAGTATTTTCCAATGAATCAGGTTTGGGCTCCGCACCGATTGCGGCGGCGGCTGCTAAAACCAACGACCCTGTACGTCAAGCGTTGGTGAGTATGACGCAGACATTTATCGACACCTTAGTTGTGTGTACAATGACGGCTTTAATTATTCTTATTTCACCGTATTGGGAACAAGGGGTAAGCCCAGGAACCATCACGATGGAAAGCTTTAAGCTTTATCTGGGTTCTTTTGGTGGGTATGTGGTGATTTTATCTACCGTTTTATTTGCCTACTCCACTATTTTAGGATGGAGTTATTATGGTGAAAAAGCGTTTGAATACCTTTTAGGGGAACGCTTTGTTCGTTTGTATCGGGTTTTATTTATCGCAGGTGTGATGGTGGGTTCTATGATGAAGTTGGAGTTTGTATGGAACTTTTCAGACCTCACCAATGGTTTGATGGCGATTCCAAACCTCATTGCGCTGATTTTATTGTCTAAAGTGGTTTCAAGTGAGAGCAAGCGTTATTTTGAGACACTAAAATAACAGACCATGTTTCGTCTCTCTTTTGCTCTGGTTGCGATTGCTGTTTTATCGCTCATTAATTTTTACAGTTATCGACGTTTTATCAAGCGTGTGGACATGTTATCAAACGTCCACACTCCGTTAAAATGGGGAATGATAGCGATCACTCTGTGTGAGATTTGCTACTTTTTAGTGTTGCGTTTAGACAGTTTAGATCCTTTCTTCTATGCCCTATTTTCAGCGATGATAGGTGTGTCGTTTATGCTCTTTTGTGTGGCACTGCTGTACGATTTGTTTCATCTTCCTTATTCTAAAATACCACAGGATTACTCCAGACGGCTCTTTTTAAAAATGGTGTTTGATGTGACCATGCTTTTGTTAGCTCTTTCGTACATGGTGAAAGGATTTTTCAATGGGATGAAAGCTCCTGTCATTAAAGAGGTAGAGGTGAGCATCGTTGGGCTAGGCAAAGAAGTCAGTGTGGTGCAGATAAGCGACGTGCATATTGGTAAAGTGTTAGGCAAAGCGTTTATGGATGAACTTGTCGCACAGGTTAATAGACTGGATGCTGATATTGTAGTGATTACGGGGGATTTGGTCGATATGCCCGTACGTGAGATTGGGGATAAACTCGATGCGCTTCGAAGTGTTCAAAGCCGTTTAGGGGTCTACTTTGTTCCAGGAAATCATGAATATTTTTATGGGGTTCATGGGATTATGGAGCACTTAGAATCCTTAGGGGTAGAGGTGCTCTCCAACCGCTCACTGATGATTGATCATCGTTTCAATCTTGTCGGTGTGAGCGATATGATAGGCAAACGCTTTGATTTTTTACCGCCTGATTTACCCAAAGCCTTTTTACATGTAAACAACGAATTACCCACTATTTTGCTCTCACATCAACCTAAAATTGTCAAAGAACTCAAGGATGAAAAGATTGATTTGATTCTCAGTGGGCATACCCATGGCGGACAAATTTTTCCTTTTGGGCTTTTGGTGCTCCTTGACCAGCCCTATCTGAGTGGTCTTTATCAGCATTCAAAAACAACCCAAATTTTTGTCAGCAATGGGGCAGGATATTGGGGACCTGCGGTGCGTGTGATGGCACCGAGTGAAATTGTAAAACTAACCCTAAAGCCTCACGTATGAAATCTTTTTGCGCTTTACTCTTCATCGCACTGCTTTTTACAGGGTGTAGTGTCAAACAAGAAGCCTTACATGTAAAACGAGATGGCATAGAAAAACTGACCAACGATTTGATGCTTTTGGGTAATAGTGTACGCTACGAAGAGGCACGTTTGTTGGCGTATGAGGCATTAACCTATCCGCATGTTTTAGCCAAACGTTATGCGCTGGTAAGCCCACCCACCTTTCATAATTTTCTCATCAATACAGGACTCAAAGAGCGAGGACTCTGCTATGAATGGAGCGAAGATATGATGGCGCATCTGAAAAAAGGGCGTTATGAGAGTTTTGATTTGCGTTGGGGTGTTGCCAATAAAGGTGAGTTTGATGAGCATAACAGTGTGGTCGTTGTCGCAAAACACGCTCCCTTTCAAAACGGTCTTTTACTCGATCCATGGCGCAATTCAGGTGAGTTGTATTGGGCAAGGCTCGATGAAGACCCTGAATATCACTGGGTCGAAAATAAAGAACGCAGTTTATACTTTGGAACCCTTCAGCCCTAATCCTCTTTTGTTTTCTCAATCACCATGCGGATGACACTGGCTTCTCCTACATGTTTTGTCCCTTCTTCTAGCCTAATGACCTCTTGAGAGAGTTTACGGATGAGGCAAGGAAGGGATTTTAAAAGATGGCTGAGATGATTAATGTCGTACAAAAGGTCTTCATCCATAGGTCCTCCGCTTTTAAAATGGCGTTGGCTGGTACTAAAAAACTCGCCAATAAAAACGCCTTTAGGTTTGAGGGCGTCTATGATTTTTTCAAAAAGAAGCTTTTGTTCAGGTTTTTGAAGATGCAAATAGCTACACACGATGGCATCATAACTCTCTTTGCGTGGCGACCAGTATGCAATAAGGGTATGGCATAGCGTAATGGCGACATAGCGCTCTTTTGCTAAGTGGCGTAGTCTAGAGAGTGCGACAAACGAGGCATCTAGGGCTTCAACATGAGGGATACCTTGTTCGGCTAAAAAAAGAGCGTTTCTGCCTTCGCCTTCTCCTAGACATAAGACACGCTTAGCCTTTTCCATACGATAAAATTGTGATTCAATAAACGCATTGGGCGCTTCACCATAAAGAAGCCGTCCTTTGCTAAATTTTTCATCCCAGAGTGCTTGCATCCTATTCCTCTTTTAAATGAACTGTATCAAGGAAATTCTCTTTACATTGTACTACAATGTGAAAAAACTACAAGGGAAAAAAGATGAATTATCCTGCTTTTTTTGACACGGTTTCCTCAATCACGCTTTATGACCCGCTCTCTGAGCTTTTAGGTGCGTTTGAAGAGGGGAAGGTATGTGTGAGCTACTTGGATGTGGTCAAAAGTGCTGGGCATAGTTGTCCTACGATTGCTGGGGCGTATTTGATGGTGCGTGAAGGGTTAAAAAAACTCTATCCTGACACCTTGCCTGTGCGTGGAGAGATAGAGGTCTTTTTTAAAGAGGGAATCGAAGAGGGAACCACAGGGGTCGTTGCGAATGTCTTTTCGTTTATAACCGGTGCAACAGATGTGTGGGGGTTTAAAGGGTTAAGTGGACATTTTTCACGTACGCAACGTATGCATTTTAAGGCTCCTATATCTTTACATGTAAAGATGAAGCGCTTAGATACTGGCGTGGAAGTGAATGTGGCGTATGACCCTAACTCGATTCCTTTTGATCCTCGTGTATCAGCACTGATGCCAAAACTTTTTACATCCCTACTCACTCCTGAAGAAAAAGCTTTGTTTGCTACATTATGGCAAGAAAGGGTTGCAAAAATTTTAGAAAATTTTGATAAAGTAATACTCCTACAATAATTTCTTCTGGAGTAGCCATTGTTAAGCAAAAACAAACAACATATTGTCAAATGGATTGTTTTTTTGCCAATAGTAGCCGTTTTGCTGACATTTGTTATTTTATTAACAATGGTTATCTCTATGGAGCAAACTGACTATGAAAAATCTCTTGAACAAGCCAGAATTTCGTATGTGAAACGCTCTAAAATTCAAGCGCAAGAACGTATTGATAAGTTGATTGATTATATTAACGTCAATGAAAAACTTTTGCGTGAAGAAGCCGAAGAAGAGATCGCCAATATGGTTGATTTGGCACATAGAATCATGGTAGATATTTACAATGAAAACCCAACATTACCTCGTGAAAAAATCATCCAAAAAATCAAAGACAAGCTTAAAGATGTTCGATTTTTCAATGACTTGAGTGGGTATTATGCCTTGTTTGATTTTGAGGGAAAATGTGTCATGCATGGACTCGATGAGTCACTTGAGGGTAAAAATATGCTCAATTACCAAGATAGGGATGGTTATTTTTTTATTCAAGAGATGATTGCGCATCTTAAAGAGAGTGCTTCGTATGCCATGACATGGCGTTGGAAAAATCCCACGGATGCGACTCATCGTAAAAAGATAGGCTATGCAAAACGCGTTGAGCCTTTAAATCTTTTTATTGTAAGTGGTCGCTACGAAGATGCGATTTTGGAGAAGATTAAAAAAGAGACACAAAAAGTGCTTTTAAATACACGCTATGGAGAGCATGGCTATATTTTTGCGTATGATTATGAGGGCAATACCATTTCTCATGGAGACCACTCCTTTGTAGGAAAAAACAGACTTAATGTCGTGAGTGACAATCAACTGGTTATTCGAGATATCGTTGTAGGGGGAAAGCTGAATGTTGAGGGCTTTTTTATGCACTACATTGCCTCGTATCACCCTTTGGATAAAGATAGACAAAAAGTCTCTTTTATTCGTCCTATTCCGCAGTTTGAATGGGTGGTGGGTACAGGCACGTATCTTTTAGAAGAGAACAATGCCTTTTTGGAACAAGCAAAGATGCTTAAAACCAAAATGCAAACGACCATTGCGAATTTAGTCATTATCTCTTTAGTGATTATGTGTTTGATTATTGTGATGATGTTTCTTATCTCTGTTAAACTGCGTTCTTTATTGGCACGTTATGAGAACCACTTACTGCTCAATAACAAACAGATTAAAGAGCAAAAGATGGTTTTTGAAACCTTGTATCAAAAATCAGCGGATGGCATTTGGCTTTTAAAAGAGGGACTTTTTATTGATTGCAATGAAGCTATTATGAAAATGTTTAAAACCACCGATAAACAGAAGTTGATTAACGTGAGTTTAGCCGATTTGTCACCTGAATTTCAGCCTGATGGGCAAAGCTCGTATGAAAAATCCAGATGGATGAACTCCATCGCTTCTAAAGAGGGCGTTCATAAGTTTGAATGGTATGCCAAAGCCTGTGATGGAACGTTGATATGGATTAGTGTGGTGATGACAACGGTGATGATGAATAAGGGTAAAATCCAACACTGTTCCATCCGTGATATTACCGCACGAAAAGCGCTTGAAGAAGAGAATAAAAAACAGAAAAAACTTTTGATGCATCAAGTCGAACATGATATTTTAACAGGACTTCCTAACCGCAATCTGCTTCAAGACAGGCTCACCCAAGCGATTAAGAAAGCGAGTCGTGATGGCAAGGTTTTGGGCGTTATGTTTGTGGATGTGGATAAATTTAAAAATATCAACGACTCCCTCGGACACGATGCGGGGGATATGCTTTTAAAAACGATTGCCAAACGGATGCAGCATAGTATTCGAGAGACTGATACGGTTGCACGTTTGAGTGGAGATGAGTTTATCGTGCTTTTAGATGGGTGCAAAGATGTCAATGATATTTTTGTGGCGATTAAAAAGCTTATCAATGCTTTTCAAGAACCATTTATATTTGGAAATGAGAGTTTTAAAGTGACGATGAGCATCGGGGTGAGTGTCTATCCCAACGATGGTGAATTGGCGAGTAAATTGCTTAAAAATGCCGATATCGCGATGTATAAAGCAAAATCTCAAGGGCGAAACCGTTACATCTTTTTTGATCAAGAGATGAATCAAGAGACTAACGAGCATTTAGAGGTTGAAAAGAGTTTGCATAAAGCCCTTGTCAATCAAGAATTTGTACTGCATTATCAGCCTCAAGTCAATTTAAAATCGGGAAAAATTATAGGCTTTGAGGCGTTGCTTCGATGGAAACATCCTAAAAGGGGATTAACCGCACCGGGCTATTTTATTCACGTGGCAGAAGAGAGCGAGTTGATTATTGAGATTGGAAATTGGGTGATTAAAGAGGTCATGCGCCAGTTAAAAGAGTGGCATGACAAGGGGTTGCGTCCAGGTAAAGTAGCCATTAATATTGCAGGGAAACAGCTTGAATCCAACCATCTTATTGCGTTTATTTTACAAAATCTCAAAGAAAGCGGGTGTCGTCCAGAGTGGATTGAGCTAGAGATTGTAGAGCGGTTTATTATGAAAGATGCCACCAAATCCATCGCCCTTTTGAAGCGCTTTAGGGAGCTTGGGCTTGACATTTCCATTGATGATTTTGGCACAGGACACTCCTCTTTGGCATACTTGAAAGAGTTGCCTATCACAAAGTTGAAAATTGACCAAAGCTTTGTGCAGAATTTAGAAAATAGCAGTGAAGATAGAGCGATTGCTCGAACGATTATCGAGTTAGGTCGAGGTTTGGGCTTGGTCGTTTTGGCTGAGGGCGTAGAGACGAAGGCGCAAAAAGAGTTGATTCATAGTAGCGGGTGTGATTTGATTCAAGGCTATGTCTTTAGTAAACCTGTGGATGCTAAGAGCGTTGAAGAGATGTTGAAAAATCAATCTCACATGCTATAATGTAAAGAAATCATCACATAGGGTTTGTATGCAACGAAGGGATTTTTTAGGACTTTTGGGGATAGGTGTTTTGAGCAATGTGGCGTATGGGCAGAGTGAGCTATCCAATGATATTTGGCTCACCAAAGAGCAAGTACCTCTGTTTACATCGGTGTTGTATAAGCTTCAATTAGTGGAACGCACCGTAGGTCATGCCAATTTTAATTTGATTTCTTTGGATGAAACCCTTAAAATCGCAAAAAATTATCCCAACATTGAACCTTTTAGCCCCGCTGAATTGGCGTACATCGAAGAGGTATTTTACACAGACCCCATCAAATATGGCTTTTACGGTAAGAAAACCATTGAAAATATGAGCGATACGATTGATAAAAAAGAGGTCATAAAGATTGGTGGTTCGGGGCATTATGTTTTTCGTGAGTATGCACCACTGCTGGAGCGTTTAGTTAAAGATGTGGGCAATACGCTGATTTTAACCTCAGGTGTTCGTAGTATGGTCAAACAACTCTGTTTACATTTGGAAAAAATAGAGCGTGAAAAGGGCAATATTACTCTAGCGACGCACTCTTTGGTTCCTCCTGCATACTCCTATCACTCCATTGGAGATTTTGACGTGGGGAAAAAGGGTTGGGGACATCAAAATTTTACGTCAAATTTTGCTCGTACAGAGGAATTTTGGCAGTTGCAAAAGCTCTCTTATGTTTCGATGCGCTATACCATTGGCAATGGCGATGGGGTGCGTTTTGAGCCGTGGCATATAAAGATTGTCTCATGATTTTAAGTATCGAAAGTAGCTGTGATGATAGCTCGATTGCCATCACACGCATAGAGGATAAAAAACTACTTTTTCATAAAAAAATTTCCCAAGATGAAGAACATGCCAAGTATGGTGGCGTGGTACCAGAACTGGCTGCGCGTCTTCATGCGATCACTTTACCTAAGATTTTAGAAGAGACACAACCCTATTTTGAGGCACTTAAAGCGATTGCGGTGACCAATGAGCCAGGACTTTCGGTGAGCCTTGTTGAAGGGGTGAGTATGGCAAAAGCGCTGAGTGTGGCGCTCCATCTTCCTTTGCTAGGTATCAATCACCTTAAGGGGCATATCTGTTCTTTGTTTATTGAAGAAGAGACACGTTTTCCGATGGATGTTCTGCTCGTCTCTGGAGGACACACACAGCTTTTACATGTAAAGAGTTTAGAGCAGATTGAACTGCTTGCGACAACGATGGATGATAGCTTTGGTGAGAGTTTTGATAAAGTGGGAAAGATGTTAGGACTTCCCTACCCTGCGGGGGCGATTATTGAAACGTACGCTCAAAAAGGGGATGCGAAGTGCTTTGATTTTACCATTCCTTTGCAAGGAACCTCCTCTTCGATGCTGGCTTTTAGCTATTCCGGTTTGAAAAATCAAGTCAGACTTTGCATTGAGGCGCAAGAGAGGATGGATGAGCAAATCCTGTGCGATATTTGCGCTTCGTTTCAGCGTGTCGCCGTAGCGCATTTAATGCAAAAAATAAAAAAAGCGTATCAAGCGCGAAAAGTAGAGCACTTTGGCGTGGTTGGTGGAGCGAGTGCCAATCTCTATTTGCGGGGGGAACTTGAGCGTTTTTGTGCCTCTAAAAAAGCGCAACTTTACACCGCTAAAATGGCATTTTGTTCCGATAATGCTGCGATGATTGGCAGATGTGGTGTGGAAGCTTATCAAAAAGGTGTTTTTGTGAGTTTAGAAGAGTTGAAAGTGCGTAGCTCTTCTAAGGATATCTTTTACATGTAAGCATTAGAGGATGATAATTTCCTCTTCGAGTTTTACACCAAAGCGTTTTAAAACCTCTGCTTTGACTTCCGTGATGAGTGCAAATGCTTCTTCAAAGGTTCCCCCTCCTGTATTGACCAAAAAGTTGGCGTGCATAGGGCTAAACATCATCGCACCAAAGCGTTTACCTTTAAAGCCAGCCTCTTCAATAAGTTTACCCGCATAGTGTCCCACAGGGTTTTTAAAACAGCTTCCAGCACTTGCTTCTTTGGGTTGGTTATCCCGCATTTTTTTAAACATAGCAAGGAGATTTTCATCAAATCCCTCTTTACATGTAAAGGTCGCTTCATACACAATCCCTTCAATGTCCGCAAAGCGGTAGCCATAGTTTATCTTAGATTTTTCTATCCACCCCTTTTCGGTGCGAATGGCGATAAGATGGTTAAAAACTTCCCACTCTTTAAGCCCCGCATTCATAGCAACCATACCGCCTAGGGTTCCGGGGAGTTTTTGCATCAATTCAAAACCTGCGAGATTGTGTTTTTTGGCAAAGGAGAGCATTTTTCCACTCGGTGTGGCACCACCTACATGTAAAACATCGCCCTCTTGAACAATAAAGTCAAACGCTTTGCCAAGCATAGCAAGCGGTGGGGGAGTTGGGCTTACAAGAAGGTTATTTGCGCCACCGATGATGATGTGATTTTTTGGAAGGGGTTGGGGTTTTTCAAGGAGTAAAACATCCACACTCGGACCAATTTTTATGCTGGAATAGCTGGAGAAATGAATGGTTTTTGTCATATTAAAAAAGGAAACTTGGAATCATATCGAATAAGCGAGTGGTAAACTCTATCATCATATTCATCATCCATGGCATGGTAAAAATGGCAACCACAATGGTAATTAAAATCTTAGGAACAAAACTGAGTGTGGATTCGTTGATTTGGGTCACGGCTTGAAAAATACTAATAGCAAGACCTGCTATCATCCCAGCAAGAAGCATGGGTAAAGAGAGATAAAGCGCTATTTTAAAGGTTTCAACGCCCAGTCCAATCAGTTTGGCTTCCATGCTTTAGCTCATTCTTAATGTTTCGTATTCGTGAGGAATCAGATACTCTTTAGCCTTGATGCATTGATCGTAAAAACCATGTTTATACCCAAGTTCAAAAAGGGTATCAATCGCTTCATATTGCACATCACTCATCTCGATAGAGTGTGCGTTGGCATAGAGCCCCAAATAGGTTTTAAGGGTCGCATCATCGACTCTGACAAGGTTTCGCTCCAGCAGCATTTTAGAGAGTACGTGTTGATGGGTGTGAGCAACATCAACTGCTTTAATGAGGCTTTTTTCACAGGTAATGGCTTGTAATAATGGCATAGAACGGCGCAATGCCATGCCACCCAGTGGGAGAGGAAGCTCTTTGCCTTGCGTTAAGCTTTTCCAAATATCCCATATCTCACGCTCCACAACAAGGGTATCATTAAAATTTAAAATACTCTCGTGAATTAAAACCCCTGCATCGACTTCGCCACTCAAAACGGCATTTTCAATCTCTAAAAAGTTTTTATAGACAATGCGTGCTTCAGGATAAGCAATTTTAAACAAAAGGGCGTTGGTCGTGTGTGTACCACTGAGCGCTACTTTAAAATTGCGTTTGAGTTTGGTCTCTTTTCTCTTGACCAGTTTGGGACCATACCCTTCACCAAAACTCACCGCCGTGCGCAAAAGGGCATAATCGTTTCGAATTTTAGGGTACAACGCAAAGCTAATTGCACTGATATCATAGGTGGTTTTCAAGGCTTCAACGTTGAGGGTTTCAATGTCTAAGGCGATATTTTCAAAGCAGACATCGCCTGTGTCCACCCAGCCAAATTTGATGGCATAATACATAAAAATATCATCAGCATCAGGGGAGTGTGCTACGCTAAGTGTTCTCACAAAAATCCTTACATGTAAATCTTTTGGCATTGTAACATATTGCAGATTGAAATATTTTGAGCCTCTTTTTTGATTTTTGACTACAATCGCTTCAAAGGGCTTTTTCAAGCTCGAAATGATAAAATAATAGCACTAGACTTCTTTCATAACCCATTGGAAAAAGAGTATCGCTTATAGCACATCACTTTTTAAAACTAAAAATATCGCCATAGCTTTGGCTATGACTCAATTTTGAGTTTTAAAAATTAACGCACTCTTAGCAAACTCTTTATCTTTTCAAGGGTTATGAAAGAAGTCTACTATGAAATGAGGGGTCCCATGCAAATCGATGAAAATAAGAGAAAAGCACTCGAACTTGCGATAAAACAGATTGATAAGGCATTTGGAAAAGGTGCGCTTGTCAGACTTGGTGATAAGGTGGTTGAACCCATTGCTGCCATTAGTACAGGTTCTATTGGGCTTGACTTGGCTTTGGGGATTGGCGGTATTCCACAAGGTCGAATTATTGAGATTTATGGACCTGAAAGTTCGGGTAAAACAACTTTATCCCTTCAGATTATTGCCGAGGCGCAAGCTAAGGGAAGTATTTGTGCGTTTGTGGACGCAGAACACGCACTCGATGTAAAATATGCAGGTAATTTAGGGGTTGATATTGAAAATCTTTTGGTCTCTCAGCCTGATTTTGGTGAACAAGCGTTAGATATCGTTGAAACCCTTGCACGCAGTGGCGCTGTGGATGTAATTGTTGTGGATTCGGTGGCGGCACTCACTCCTAAGAGCGAGATTGAGGGCGATATGGGTGATACCCACGTAGGACTTCAAGCGAGGCTTATGAGTCAAGCCCTTCGTAAGCTGACCGCTGTTGTGCACAAAATGAATACGACGGTGATTTTTATTAACCAAATTCGTATGAAAATTGGAACGATGGGCTATGGTTCTCCTGAAACCACCACAGGTGGAAATGCACTTAAATTTTATGCTTCTGTGCGTATTGATGTGAGAAAAATTGCGACACTCAAACAAGGTGAAGAGCAAATTGGTAACAGAGTCAAAGCCAAAGTCATTAAAAACAAAGTCGCTCCTCCGTTTCGTCAAGCAGAGTTTGATATTATGTTTGGCGAAGGCATTTCCAAAGAGGGTGAAATTGTTGATTATGGTGTAAAGCTCGATATCATCGATAAAAGTGGTGCGTGGTTTAGCTATAATGAGACTAAATTGGGGCAAGGACGTGAAAATGTCAAAGCCTTCTTGAAAGAAAATAAAGCACTTGCTTTAGAAATTGAAGAAAAAATCAAACAAGCCATCAGTGGCAATGCCATGGTGATGGCATGTGGCGTTGATGATATAAAGGAAGATGAATGATCTATATCGAAGATATAAGCGCAGATGAGGTACTCGATAGCCGTGGAAACCCAACCGTTCGAGCACGTGTCAGTTTAAGTGATGGTACGGTTGCAAGTGCCATTGTTCCTAGTGGTGCCAGTACCGGTAAGCGAGAAGCTTTGGAGCTTAGAGATGCGGACAGTCGCTATATGGGCAAAGGCGTGCTAAAAGCATGTGAACATGTCAACACGGAGATTTCAGATGAGCTTATTGGTTTAAGTCCATTTAATCAAGCCTTCATTGATGAAACAATGAAAAAACTTGACGGTACAGATAATTATGGTCGCTTAGGTGCGAATGCTGTTTTGGGTGTTTCTATGGCAGTGGCTCGTGCTGCAGCGCAGAGTTTAGGTGTGCCTTTGTATCGCTATTTAGGTGGCGCAAATGCGATGACACTTCCCACCCCGATGTTTAACATCATTAACGGTGGAAGCCATGCGAATAACAGCGTTGATTTTCAAGAGTACATGATTATGCCTCTAAACTTTGAGACTTTTTCTGAAGCCTTGCGTGCGGCAACAGAAGTGTATCACCACTTGAAAAAAATTATTGCTTCTATGGGTGAGAGTACCGCTTTGGGTGATGAGGGTGGTTTTGCTCCTAATCTTAAAGACAATGAAGAGCCGATTAAAGTCATTATGGAAGCGATTGCAAAAGCGGGTTATACCGCAGGTAAAGATATAGCGATTGCCCTTGATGTCGCAAGCAGTGAATTGGTGTGCGAGGGTGGATACAAACTAGAGTCTGAAAATCGTGTCTTAAGCAGTGCAGAACTGGTGGCGTATTATGAAAATCTTTGCGCAAAATATCCGATTGTTTCGATTGAAGATGGTTTGAGCGAAGATGATTGGGATGGTTGGAAGCTTTTAACTGAAAAATTGGGCTCAAAAGTACAACTCGTCGGTGATGATTTATTTGTAACCAATACGAAAATCTTAGCAGAGGGCATTGCAAAAGGGATTGGTAATGCAATTTTGATTAAACCAAATCAAATTGGAACCGTTACAGAGACGATGCAAACCGTTCGTCTTGCTCAACGCAACAATTATAAATGTGTGATGAGCCATCGAAGTGGTGAGAGTGAAGATGCGTTTATCGCTGATTTTGCTGTAGCACTCAATACCGGTGAAATCAAAACAGGTGCAACCGCACGTGGTGAGCGAACGGCAAAATACAATCGTTTATTGGATATTGAAAATGAAGTCGTTTATGGCGAGTATGTAGGAACAAAACTTTTTACTAAATGAGTGATGTTTTAGACGAATTTGACAAAGAAGTAAAAGGGGAGGGCAGAGGTGATTCTGCCCTTTTTTATTTAAAACTTATCTCGCTGATTGTTGCGGTTGTGGGTTTTGGTTTATACATCGGGGATGTTCTTTTTGGGAAGAGTTCTTTAGATGTGTTACTCAATTTACAAGCGGACAAAGATACCTTAAGCGAAAAAATTCAAAGCCTCAAAGAAGAGAATGCTGTTTTACAAAAAGAGTATTTTGAATTACGGCAACTTGACCCAGACCGATGATAGACAAAGGAGCGTTTATGTGGAAAATTTTCTTGCTTTTTCTGTTTCTAATGGTACATCTTGAGGCAAGAGAAAATCCTTTTGAGTCTCCTGTATCGAGTGCTGAAGTTGGTAAAATGACGGATATTGAGGAGAGAAGTGAGGATTTTGAAAGCGTTTCAGTAGAGCTTCCTAGCACTGCACGGATTTTGAAAAGTGTGACGGTTGCGTTCCAAAATATTGATGGTTCCATCGCAAAAGAGGAGCGTCAGATTGACCAAAATATAGACTGGCATTTGCCTCTTATCTTAGCACCCAAAGCATCAAAAACAGTAGCACCTCTTCTCGAAAAAAAAGCAGATACTTCACTTATAACATCGCTTAAAGCGACACCATCAAAAGCGACGCCTTCTTTAGTCACTCACACCAATACCCCTAAAGAAGAGGCATCCTTACTTCTTGCAAAAGGTATCACGTATCGTGTGCATGGCCGTGAGATCACCTTTTTGACACAGGATGAAAAACTGCGTGATTTTTTAATCGCAGATCCGTATAAAATTGTTGTTGATTTTAAAAAGAGTGCTGCTTTTTCAACCAAAACGGTTCTTTTGCATCAAGCGCCTTTTGTTTCTATGACACTGGGGGATCATAAAGATTTTTATCGGGTTGCTATTTTATTGGATGGTCATTATCGTTACGACATAACAAAAACTGAGAGTGGTTATCGCATTACATTAAAATAAAAGAAGGGTTACATGTAAGAAGTGCTTCTTACATGTAAAACGATTAAAGCTCAAATTTTGGTGTTCGCTCGACAGGTCCAATGTAGTGTTGGCGAGGGCGTGCGATTTTCATATCGGGTTGTTCTTTGAGTTCAATCCACTGCGCAACCCAACCAGGGGTTCTTCCAATCACAAAAATAACGGCAAACATCTCTTTTGGAATTTTAAGCGCTTGTAAAATAAGCCCTGAGTAAAAGTCAATGTTAGGGTAGAGCTTACGTTTAATGAAATACTCATCATTTAAAGCAATTTCCTCAATACGGTGTGCCACAGCCATAAGTTCAGTATCAATTGAGAGTTCATTGACCAATTTCTTTTGAAGATTTTTCAAAATGGTTGCACGTGGATCAAAGTTTTTATACACCCTGTGCCCAAATCCCATCAGTCTAAAAGGATCATTTGGGTCTTTGGCTTTGGCAATGTATTTATCAACATTATCAACCGTGCCAATTAATTCTAATTGACGAATGACGGATTCGTTCGCTCCACCATGCGCTCGTCCCCAAAGCGCACCAATACCCGCACTAATCGCTGCATAAGGGTGCGCATGGGTTGAAGCCACAACACGTACCGAGGTCGTAGACGCATTTTGTTCATGATCGGCATGGAGCGTAAAAATGGTATCGAGTGCTTGAACTTCGATAGGTTTTAAATCAATATGGTGGTGCGGATAGCCTCGTAACATATACAAAAAGTTTTCCGTAAAGCCTTTATCCAAATCAGGATAAATAATAGGTAATCCCTGAGAATAGCGATAAGAAAACGCTGCAATCGTAGGAATTTTGGCGACAATGCGATGCGCCATCTCTTTGGCTTCTTTGGGTGAATCCATATCCAAATGGTCAAAATAAAACGTAGAAAGCGCAGAAACCGCCGCTGATAAAATAGCCATAGGATGTGCATTATCAGGGAACGCATCAAAGAGTTTACGCATACTTTCGTGGATAAAAGAGCGTTTTTTGAGTTCCGCTAAAAAGTTTTTATACTGCTCTTTGGTTGGTAATTCTTTGTGCAAGAGTAAATAAGCCGTATCTAAAAATGATTTTTTGGTTGCAAGATAGGCGATATCATAACCTCGATACATCAATTTGCCAATATTGCCATCAATGTAGGTGATTTGAGAGCGACAACTTGCCGTTGAGGTAAACCCACGATCTAAAGTAAACATGCCTGTGTTGGCATAAAAAGAGGATATGTCTACAACGTCAGGCCCAAGGGTTGATTTGAGAATAGGAAACTCGTGTTCTTCTCCTGTACGGTTATCAATAAGGGTAACAGAATCTTTACGCATACACATCCTTTACAAAACTCGAACTTATAAGTGAAATTTATTATAGCAAATTTTATTTTGCTTGAAATGATTATTTTTTACACCGCATGATGACAGAGTTCTGCGACACTGTATCCTAAGTGTTCTATCATCACTCTATCTTTTTGGGGCGCTTCCCCTTTGGTCGTCAAATAATCTCCAACAATAATCGAATCCGCCCCTGCTGCAAAAATATCACACGTTGGACTAAAGGTTTGCTCACGTCCTCCTGCTATCATTAAAACGCTCTCTTTAGGCAGTTTGGCTTTAAATGTTTTAATAATTTCAAGTGCTTCTGCTTCGCTTAAAGGGTTTGCTTTGAGTGGCAAGGCAGGATTTGAGATATAAAAATTAAGAGGAACAGTTTCAGGGGAAAGTTCACAAATACTTTGGAGTAAAGAGGCTCTATCCGCTTCACTCTCTCCTAGACCGATAATGCCTCCTGTAAATAAAAAGAGTCCTGCTTCTTTTACATTCAAACAGGTTTGGTAACGCCCTTCCCATGTATGCGTGGTACAGATATGAGGGTAAAACTCTTTGGAACTCTCTAAATTATGGTTATACGCATTGACTCCCGCTTCTTTGAGGGCTTTGAGTTGCTCAACACTCGCCGTTCCATTACACGCGATTAAAAGAAGATGTGGAAGTTCGCTTTTTACCGCACGAGCCGCTTCGCAGACGAAGGAGAGTTTTTTATCATCCAGTCCAAGACCTGATGTGACCAAACAAAAACCAAGCGCACCGTTTTGTGAAGCGCATTTGGCTTCGTGAACAATCTGCTCAATGGCTTTGTACTTGTAGCGTTCAATATCAGCGTTATGGTGCGCACTTTGGGTACAAAATCCGCAATCCTCCGCACAACTTCCACTGGAAATATTGCAAATAGAACATAAAAAAATAGGTTTTTTCATTAGGTATTTTTCCTTACATGTAAAAATAGGTGAGATGGTTTTGGAAGAGAAAAAGAGTGCTTACGCCTCTTCTTTGTGTTTGCATTTAATGCATTCATATATCTCTTTTTTACGCAGTTCTCGTTTTGCCATAATGTAACCGCATTCTGGGCATTTTTTATCGGTTGGTTCGTAATTGGAGATAAATTTACATTTGGGGTAATTGCCACAGCCAAAGAATTTTCCCCTACGTGAGCTTCGCTCAATAATCTCTCCCCCACATTCAGGGCAAGGCACACTCAGTGTTACTTTTTCTTTAGGAGCACTTTCACTGACTTTTTTAAGGTTTTGGGTGTATTTACATGTAGGATAAGTACTACATGCTATAAACTCCCCAAAACGCCCTTTTCTTCGCACAAGCTCTTTGCCACATTCAGGGCACATTTCGCCTGTGAAAACGATGACTTTTTGGCTTTGAATCTCCGTTTTTCCTTTGGCAACTTGCGCATCAAAAGGCTCATAAAAATTCCATAAAATTGCCTGCCAATCCTCTTTGTCCTCCGCAATTAAATCCAGACGCTCTTCCATAGTTGAGGTAAAAGAGGAGTCCACAATTTGCGGAAAGTGTTGTTCTAAAAGCTCCGTGACTTGAAACGCCACTTCGGTAGGGACAATCTGTTTCTTTTCAATATTAATGTAATCCCTAGCACTTAAAACCGAAATCGTCGGTGCATACGTGGAAGGTCTGCCAATGCCAAGGCTTTCTAGTTTTTTAATCAAACTGGCTTCTGAGTAGCGAGAAGGTGGCTCTGTAAAGTGTTGATTGGCATCGAGTTTGCTTAAGGTTACCTCTTGTTTGAGCGCTAAATCAGGAAGCAATTTATCTTTATCGTTGTCACCATAGACTTTGTAAAAGCCATCAAACAGGAGTTTTCGTCCACTGGCTTTAAATTTACCACTCTGGCTTTCAAAAATAAGGGTTTGGCTCTCAAAACGGGCATTGTTCATTTGAGACGCTAAAAAGCGGTTGTAAATGAGTGCGTAGAGCTTAAGCTCATCTGGGGCTAAGTACGCACTGGCAATGGCTGGGGTAAACTCTAAAATGGTCGGGCGAATCGCTTCGTGTGCTTCTTGAGCACCTTTGCTTTTGTTGGCATAAAAACGTGCTTTTTCAGGCAAATAGGTTTTGCCGTATTGGCTTAAAATTTGCTCACGTGCCGCTTCAATCGCCTCTTTAGAAACGTTTAAAGAGTCCGTTCGCATATAGGTAATAACCCCTTGCACCCCTTGATGGGTTTTAACACCCTCATAAAGGGTTTGCGCCAGCATCATGGTCTTTTTAGGTGAATACCCCAAAGCGCTTGAGGCACTTTGTTGCAAGGTTGAGGTCATAAAAGCAGGACTTGGGGAGCTTTCACGCTCTTTTTTCTCCAAAAGTGCGACATGAAAGGCTTCTTTTAAGAGTTTTTCTTTAATGGCATAGGCACGCTCTTGATTGCCAATGCTCATTTTTTCAATTTTTTCACCCTCAAACTCTACCAAAGAGGCTTCAATGGTTTTATTAAAAAGTGCGTCAATGCTCCAAAATTCTTCCTCTTTAAAGGCTCGTATCTCTTTTTCTCTATCGACCACAATTTTAAGCGTGGAGGATTGCACACGTCCCGCACTTAAACCTTTTTGAATTTTGGAGGAGAGTAAGGGGGAGAGTTTGTAGCCTACAATTCTATCAAGCAAACGTCTAGCTTGTTGCGCGTTAATGCTACTCTCATCTAAAATACGAGGATTTTCCAGCGCATGAGTGATGGCGTTTTTGGTAATTTCGTGAAAAACAATGCGTGGCAAGCTTTTTGGGTCTTTGCCAATAGCCGTGGCAATGTGAAAACCAATCGCTTCACCCTCACGGTCCTCATCGGTTGCGATATAGACTTGATCGGCTTCTTTGGCAAGCTCTTTAATCTCTTTGACCACACTCGCATGATCTTTAGGTACACGGTACTCTGGAATAAAGGTTTGGTTATCTATTTTTATACCAAAACTGCTTTTGGGAAGATCGCGAATATGCCCTTTTGAGGCGACAACGGTATAGTTTTTACCTAAAAAATTTTTAATCGTTTTGGCTTTAGTGGGTGATTCCACAATAATGAGATTTTTCAATGATTTTTCCATCTTTACATGTAAACGTTTTTTCGTATTCTATCGAAAAAAAAAATCTATGCCAACCGCTAAAGTTTTTTTTTGAGGTGTCGATCTTGTTTTCATCAAAGGCAAGGAAGCCCGAGAAATAAAACGATAAAAGGATTTATCATGCGTATTAACACTAACGTCTCTGCTCTTGCAGCACAAACCAATCTTTCTAAGACTAACAGTGCTCTAAGCAGTTCTTTGTCTAAACTCTCTTCAGGTTTGAGAATCAACACGGCGGCTGATGATGCATCAGGTATGTCTATTGCGGATTCTCTTCGTTCACAAGCAAACTCTTTAGGTCAAGCGATTGCCAATGCGAATGATGGTGTATCTATCGCTCAAATTGCAGACGGTGCGATGGATGAACAGATTAAAATTCTTGATACCATCAAAACCAAAGCAACCCAAGCAGCGCAAGATGGACAGAGTGCTAGTTCACGTAAAGCCCTTCAATCAGACATCTCTAAATTGATGGAAGAGCTTGATATGATTGCAGGTACGACTTCTTTCAACGGTAAAAACTTGCTTTCAGGAACATTTACGAATGCAGAGTTTCAAGTTGGCGCTTACAACAACCAAACGGTTAATATGAGTATTGGTGCCACTAGTTCTGATAAAATTGGTCAAACTCGTTTTGAAACCAGTGAAATGGGAACAACACTGGGTGCTCAAACTATTGTATATACTGATGCAAATGGTACAGCAACAACATTTGAAACAGCCATTGTAAGTACCAGCGCAGGCACAGGTATTGGTGCAGTGGCTGCCGTTATTAACAAAAACTCTGAAGCAACAGGTGTTACTGCAAGCTGGAGTTTAACCCAAACAGGTACTGCAGCAGTTGCATCAGGCACTGTAACAAACTTAACCATCAATGGAACTGTTGTTGCAGCATCTTTAGATGTTGCAGACAATGATAGTACAGGTGTATTGATTGATGCGATTAATCAATACAGCGCGACTACGGGCGTAACTGCAAGTATTGACCAAGAGGGTCAGTTAGAGCTTACTTCAACCGATGGTAGAGCAATTCAGGTCGCCGGTCTTGCAACAGTTGGTACTATCGCAGATGGTACGTCTACTGGTCGTTTAACCTTGACAAAAGCGGGTGCTGCCGATATCAATATGACTATCACAAACTTTGCGACAAGCAATGTTGCGAGTTTAGGTTTAAGTGATATGATGGGTGAAATTAGTGCAGCTAACGCAGAAGCAATTGGTGCATTTACGAGTGATAATGCTTCAGGTTCTGGTCAAAAATTAACTGCGGGTGTTACTACTTATGCGGGTGCTCAAGCGATGATTAAAATCGCTCAAACAGCGCAAGAGAAACTTGATAGCGTTCGTGCGGACATCGGTTCTGTTCAAAATCAGTTGACATCAACCATCAACAATATCTCTGTCACACAAGTAAACGTAACATCAGCGGAATCTCAAATCCGTGACGTTGACTTTGCTGAAGAGTCTGCAAGCTTCTCAAAATATAACATCATGGCGCAAGCTGGAAGTTATGCTTTAAGTCAAGCAAACTCTACACAACAGAATGTATTGAAATTGTTACAATAGTAACAATCTTCTCTCTAAGGGTAGGTGGGGCAACTCATCTACCCTTTTTTTGTAGGTATAGTTCTTGCTTTTAAAAGGGCTACGTGACACAAAAGGTGAACCATGGCTTTGTATGAAAAAAATTTCTCAGCACTTTTGTTAAAAAATCCTTCTCTTGCCCATGTACTAAGTCGCCTGTCTTTAGAAATTCCGTATGAGATTTTTATGGAAAATGAAGCGCTTGAAACGCTCAATCTCATCCATACAACAACGTTTGCACCTTTGTATGCGACCAAACCACACGTTGTTTTAGAAGTGCAAAAAGAGCAGTTTAACGTCTTTCAAGAGTACCCCTACCTTTACTTTTTTGGAATGGGCAATGGGGCATTGTTGAAACACCTTTTGGCAAACAAAAAACACCAACGCATTGTGGTCATTGAGCCTGAGCCATATATCATCCACATTCTGTTTCACTTGATTGATTTTTCAGAGGAGTTAAACAGTGAACGCTTGATACTTCTTGGAAAAGATGAGCTTAATTTTCCTATCATTTCCACACTTTTTAGTACCTTTGAGACACAGCGTTACGCAAAGCTGTATGATTTACATGTAAATGGTGCGTTTTATGAGATACATGAAGAGCTCATCCTTCAGTGCAATCGTCTGTTTTTGGAGTGTTTGCAACAAAACGTGCAATTTGCTGGCAATGATATGCACGACGCACTTGTGGGGGTGGAGCATCATTTTATGAACCTTCCTTTAATGCTTACTACACCTCCTTTGCTTCAGTTTTTTAAACGAGCTAAAACGACTGAGGTAGCGGTCTTAGTCTCTACCGGTCCTTCTTTGGCAAAACAGTTACCGCTTTTGAAACAGATGGTACCGTACATCACGATTTTTGCGGTGGATGCGAGCTTTCCTGTTTTAACACGCTATGGGATTAAGCCCGATGTGGTGGTCTCTATGGAACGCATTCCTTTAACGGGGCGTTTTTTCAAAGAGACGCCCAAAGAGGCGTTTGAAGGCGTTATTTTTTCTCTAAGCTCCTTGCAACACCCTGAGGTAGTGGGAAGCATAAAAGCTGGGATTATGCAGATGAATATGCGTCCTTTTGGCTATATGATGGAGACAGGTGCGCATGCGTGGGGGTATGTGGGTATTGGGATGAGTGCGGCGAATAAAGCGTATGAACTTATTTACCACAGTGGCTTCAAAACCTGCGTGCTCATTGGGCAAGATTTGGCGTACAGCGATGAGGGCAAAAGTCACTCAGCAGGGCATGTGTTTGGTGAAGATGAGGTCAAACATAAAGCAGGCGATGGCTATACTGAGCGTTACGGTGGTGGTGGGGTCATCAAAACCACGGCGGTGTGGAACTGGTTTCGAGCCTTTTTTGAAAAAGATATCGCCGAAACCAAAGGGCGTATGCAAACCATCAATGCCACGGAGGGTGGTGCTCGCATTTTTGGAGCGATGGAACGTCCGTTTGCTGAGGTGATGGGGGCGGTAGATAAAAGCAAGACCAAAAAGCCCATTGAATTAACACCTCTTAGTGAAGGAGAACTTAAGCGTGTGCAGCACGAAGTGGCGCAGAAGGTTGAAGCCATAGGCTCTTTTTTAGCAGAGCAGAGGGCAAAAGCAGAAGAACTTTTTTTAAAAACCGCAGTGCTGTGTGAAGCCTTAGACGCACATGAAAATGTGGAAATGAAGCGATTAGAAGCTCTTGAAGTAGAGATTTTGGAATTTCGTAAGGGAGCAAGAGAAGAGCGTTTTGAACGGTTAATTTGGCATGTGGGACAATCCATGCTTTTGGTGCAAGAGATGGAACTTGCCCGCATTGAAGTGCGTTTTACATGTAATGATGCGGAACGCTATGAAAAGCTTACGTTATGGATACACGCCCATAAAGGGTGGCTGTTTGCGCTTGCGGGGTGCATTGATGCGATTCAGGTGGCGATGGAGCGTAAGGGAAGCCACTATAGTCATACATCTGAGGTAAAGGCATGAATGTGATGATAGATGATGCGTATGTTGCAAAACTCGCTGAAGTGCTCTCTCATCCCTTGGATTTTGAGACATTTGAAGGTGTTTTACGCTCCAATATGCCTGAGCTTTATAAGCGTTCAAGCGTGAGCGGAACATTGCAATGCTCCCATGAACATGTGATAAATCTTTTGCAAGCCTTACGTGTTCGGTTGTATGGGTATCTTAAAGAGGGTCACCTTCTAGAGAATAATTATATTAATCTGTGGTTTTTATTTTCTCAAACGCCCTTGGTGCAGGATGCAACATTAAGCTCCTTTATAGCCTTACTTGAGCAGAGTTATGCGACGTATGATGTCACTCAAAAAGAGTGTTTTATCTTTGCGCATCTTTTGTTCGTTTTAAAAATGGCAAATGGCGAGGGAGTAAAGTGTTTGTCGTGGTTTATGGGGGAGCACCTGTGGTTTGATGGAAAAAGTTATCATCTCATGGATGCCAATGCCAAAGCCCTAAGAAGTTTTTGTGAATCGTTTGAAATCCCTGTGGAATGGGTGATTCAAGGCTTAGCAGACTCGTTGGACATAGAGCGTTTTTTAAAAGCAAACTATGCGACTCGTATGGGGATTGGTACATGGATACTCGGCTTTTTTTGGCAAATCAAGGGGTTTGAAAATCATGCTTCTTGGAGAGATATTTTATACCCCGTTTTGAAGCAACTCTTTGTTACATGTAAAGAGCGTGGGATGATGGAGGAGGTGATGAATTTGCACTTTTTAATGAGTCATATTGTCACCAATCGTATTCAAACACAAGAAGAGATGAAAGCATTTAACATTGAAATTGAAGAAGAGGCAAGTGCTTTTTATGCCAAATGGGCGGAAGAACAGAAGCTTCCTTTGCCTAAAATATCTTTACATGTAAAGAAGAAAATCGCATTGGTGAAAGATAGAATCGTGGAGAATTCTCCTTTTAAGGTCGAGTTTTCGCTTCTTAGTGCATTGGCGGAGGATAAAGATTTTAAGGAAAAATACGAATTAGTTGTTTATTCGATGGCAATCATTGAAAAAAGTCTAGACGATGAAAAATGCATTGAAAGTATCCGAAATTTGGGCTTTGATGTAAGATGTGTTGCGTTTGAGAGTCTCAACCTCGCAAATAATTTTCAAAGCCATTTAACACGGGCTTTAGCGATACGTAATGATATGCAAAAAAATGAAATTGACACCATGATTGTAGCCAATAACAACACGCCCATTGCGAGTTTTTTATTGAGTTCAAGAAGTGTAGAAAAACAGATATTTTGGAGTCATGGAAATTTTGAGTATGATGTGCTGGGAATCGATAAGAGAATGAGTCATTTTTCAGCAGAAACAAAATTTAAGTTTAGTCTATTTGACATTCCTATTTTAGAACAATTTTCAAATCCTCAGAGTGATTTTTTTGAAAAAGAAGCCATTAAGATACGTAAAAAATGGACTGGAAAGCGTATCCTTGGAAGCATTGGGAGGTTGATTAAGATAGATAGTGATATGTATCTTGAAGCACTTTCAAAAATACTTAACAATAATCCAAATACGATCTATCTTGCCTGTGGAAAAGGAGATATGCAGAATATTCGTGAAAAGCTTATTCGTTACAATATAGACGAAGAGAGGTTTATTTTTACAGGTTTTGTGAATCCTCATCTTTATGGTTATGTTATTGATTATTATTTAGATACGTTTCCCCTGCATTCAGGGGAAGCATTGAATGAATACATAGCAAAAGGGCGTGTTCCTTTGATTTTATTAAATAAAAATCATATTGCAAAAGATGCTTATATTAGGTTGGGTATGTTGGATTCTCTTGAGAAAATACATGCATTTAGCGTGGAAGAGTATGTCAAAATAGCCAATTACATTTTAAGTGATGATACTATTTTTGAAAAAGTGAAAAAAAATATGATCCTTTTTGCAAAGCAGGTAAGTGAAAAACTTTTAGAGATTAAAAAGACAGTTGATGACTTTGTAAACATTGTAGAAGAAGTAAATCATGCGTAAAGATGGTTTAATTATTTTAGAAGAAGAATACACGCCAATTGCATCGGCTTTAAAAACATTAAAACACAGTTTTTTGGTCAAAATTGTTGGATTTTTTGGAGCTTTAATTTTTATGGTTGCTTTGCCAGTGGTTGGATTATTGAATGTAGTATTCCCTGTGAAGAAAAAACGTGTTATGGTTGGAACACATTCTCTTGTCAGCAATATTCACTATAAACATCTGCTCAATGGAGCTTTGGCTGATTATGACATTGAAATTTTTGTTTTTACCGATTGGCTAAATGAACCTTCTTATTATGATATTCAAGCAAAAGATATTTTGCCAAAATGGTTGATGTGTTATGATGTTTACTTGCTCTCTCCTTATGTTGTATTTATTTGGGCGATGCGTCGTTATAGAGGATTTTATTGGCATCTTGATGGTGCTATTTTAGAGAGAACTGCGTTGTGGCGGTGGGAGCCGTTGCTTTTAGAATTATTTTCTAAGAAAGTTATCATCCAGGCCTATGGATCAGATCAGTGGACTTTATTGCAAAGTACGGATAATATAAATTTTAAATTTGGACTCTCAAGATTTAGAAAACGTTATTTTATGATGGATTTTAAACGCATAGAAAGAAGTTATATGTGGGCACAATATGCTCATTTAATAGCTGGAGATATACGCTATTTGCCTCGCGTTAGTTCCTTTAGTATGGCACATTTTTATGTAGATTTGGATCTTTTGCCTTATAGATATAATGAAAATATGGATAAAATTATTATTGCTCATTTTGCTAATCATCGTGAGCGAAAAGGCTCTTATGCCATTGAAGCGATTTGTGAAGAGCTTAAGGCTGAGGGATATGCGATAGAGTATAGGAGTATTTATGGGGTCAGTCGCCAAGAAGCACTGAACATTTTAGATGAGTCTCATATATTTATAGAACATCTTTTTAATGGCGTTATGGGAACAGGAGCCCTTGAAGCAATGGCAAAAGGAAATGTAGTCTTGACAAATTTTGATCAACGTTTGATCGATTTTTGTTTAGTTCAAAATTATACGTTTTATGCTCCATTTTTTAAAGAAATGCCTATGGTAAATGTGAATGTTTATACACTTAAGCAAGCGTTGGTCTCACTCATAGAAGATAAGGATACGTTAAAAAAACGAATTGAAGATTCTCGTAAGTTTGTTGAGCTGAGTAGCAAACGGGTTGTTGATGGTTTTAAAAATGAAAGTATGATTAAACAAATTTTTGAAGATTAAAGGATGTTGTTTTGAAATATAGTTTTGATATTGAAATTTCTTCTGCATGCAATCTCTCCTGTATAAATTGTGCATACAATAAATCAATATCAAAAAAACAATTTATGACGTTGGAAAATTTTATAAATATTCAAAAACATATTGAAGCTCAGTTCCCACAAAATAGGTCTATCAGTCTTATTGGCTTGGGAGAACAAACACTACATCCTCAATTTTCAATAATAGTAGACAATTTGAAAAGTGGAATTAAAAAAGATCTTTTTATTTCAACTAATGGAACAACACTCAAAGAGTTATATAATGATTTGAATAAATTTGATTATGTTAGTGTTAGTGTGGATGCAATAAGTAGTTCAGTATATAATAAAGTACGTCCAGGATTTGATTTTGATCGTTTGGTTCAATCTTTCTCTTTATTGCGTCCTTTGAAAATAAAACAATCTTCGTTTGTAATTAACGAAGATAATGCCCATGAAGCTAAAGATTTTATAGCTTTTTCTTTGGATCATGGTTTCAATAAAATTTATTTTGAAATTGCTAATTCTCCATGGCACCAAAACCATAAAGATTTGAAACCGTTATGGTTAGAATTACAACATTTTGTAAAAAAACAAAATTTAGATCATTTTGTTTCATTTCAAAAACCTACATCAAGAATTTGTGATTATGTTTCTACGATTATCAAAATAGGTGTTAATGGAAACATACGTATATGTCCTTTTATAGATAAGGAAGGGGCAGAATTTTTAGCTAAAAGTAGTGTTTGGATTGATGCGCAAAATAAATTTTTATTAAAACAAATTGAGCTTGGAAAGATGAAAGAATGTTTTACATGTAATCATCTTGGTCTGGATTCATTAAAGGTAGATTAATTATGAAATATGGATTTAAAAAACATTTATCACCACATTTTCCTTCTCAGATTATTGTTGATTTAACACAACTGTGTAATCTTGCTTGTATTCATTGTCCTCATCCAATTTTTGTTAAATCCTCACATTTTACTGGCAAACACCTTGATGTTTCGTTGCATAATAAAATGATTGATGAGGTTGCTAAAGAATCGAATGGCTTGTGTCAATATATTCGTTATACTGCAAATGGAGAGACTCTTTTGCATCCACAGTTTGAAGAGATTATTGGTTATGCAGGGGAATATTCAAAAACAAAAATTAATATAACGACCAATGGACACTTACTTGATGATAAGAAGATAAAGGCTATTTTAGATGCAAAAGTAGATGTGATTGATATTAGCCTTGATGCTTTTACTCCCGAAACGTATGCTAAAATTAGAATTCATGGTGATCTTGAAAAAGTGCGAAACAATATTTTACATGTTCTATCGATTATTAAAGAAAAAAAGTTGCCAACAAAAATAATTGTTAGTTTTGTGGAACAGCCTCATAATGTTCACGAAAAACAACAATTTTACGATTATTGGACGGAAGTAGGGGCTCATTTTGTTGTCATGAGAGAGCTACACTCTTCTGCTGGCTTTAAAGCACAAATATCAAAAAAAATGCAACAAAATAGTGATGCTGAAAAAAAATTGAGAAGACCTTGTATGTATCCTTGGGAAAGGCTTACACTCGCTCCAGATGGTATGCTGGCATTTTGTCCTGCTGATTGGAAGAGCGGTTCGCACTTTATAGATTTTAGAACAACAACGATTAAAGAAGCATGGCAGTCCGAGTTTATGCAGAAATTAAGAGAAGCTCATCTTGAAAATAATTATAAAGATTTTCCTCTTTGTGAAAAATGTCCAGATTGGGTCAATACAAAATGGGAAGATGATGAGGGTATTATGTATCATGACGTTATGAAGTCATTAATGGTAGATGATACTAGCAAAAAAGGTTAGCGCATGAATCATCTTTTTTATCATCAAAACTCTTTTACTGTTGTCAATGATTTGACACCTCCTTTTTCTGCAAAAGATGAGTTGATTTATTTTTTAAAGCGTTTGGTGATAGATATATTCGTGGGTACTCCAATTATATTTTTGCTAATAATTGCTATTCCTTTTAGATTGTGGCTTATGCCAATGGTTAAAGGAAAAATTTTGCTTGGCACTATACCTTTGATTATTTTCAAAACGTATCATGCTTTATTATCGAAATCATTTGATACTACATTGTTTGCTATGGAGGATTACTCAAAAGGATCTTTTCATGATGGTGAGACACTTCGTACAATAGCTCCATCATGGATAGCTCGTTATACTTATTTTATAGGTCCTTATTATGCCTTTGTTTGGGCATTATGTAAGTTTGAGGTATTTTTTTTGTATTTTGATAGTGGATTTCTAGAGAGAACATTTTGGTGGCGTATAGAGCCGATTTTATTGCAATGGTATGGTAAAAAAAGCGTTATGGTTCCCTATGGTAGTGATGTTTGGTCTATTGAATCAATGTCTAATTTAATTAAAAAATTAGGATTAGGATTATTTAAAAGAAAATATTTTGGGCTAGATTTTAAAAGAAGAGAGAGAAACTACTGGTGGTGTAAGTATGCTACTGTAGTTTTTGGCATTGTTGATTTTGTAAAATATCTCCCAAGAGTAGATATTCTTACTTTAAATGGGCATATTATATTGGAAGATGAAAATAGTTATGTTCCATGTGTGGTAACTGCTAAGATTAAAATTATACATATTGCTAATGATGCATATCGTAAAGGTTCAATGGAAATAGATAGGCTTTTAAAAAACTTATCTTTGAAAAGAGATGATTTTGAGTATGAAATATTAACAGGATTGCCGAGAGAAGAAGTCATGCAAAAAATAAGTGAGGCACATATTGTTATTGATACTCCCATTGACGGTTTTATCCAATATACAACTATGGAAGCGGCACTAAAAGGTAAGATTGTTATGGCACATTTGGATCATAATCTTAATAACTTTTTTTGTTATTTAAATCCTAGTTACTATAAAAAACATTTTGAAGATATGCCAATTATTGATATCGATCTTGAAACATTAGAGAAAAAATTGATTGATGTTTTGGATAATCGTGATTCTTTTGAAAAAATTAGTCAATGCACACGCTCTTTTGCACAAAAGACAATAGAAGAAAATAGTCAATTTTTAATTAACTTTGTGAGAGCACTGCTTGATAATCAGCATGATAAAATTATAAATAAGGATCTTTAATGAAAAAAACGTTTCTCATTACGGGTGGAGCTGGATTTATAGGTTCTAATTTTTTACATTACATTTTTACTACGTATCCTCATTCAAAAATTATTGTTTTAGATCTTTTAACGTATGCGGGTAATGTAGATAATTTCCCCGTTAGACCCAACAATAATTCTGGACGTTTTGAGTTTTGGTATGGAAGCGTGACCAATAGCGCATTGGTGGAAGAACTTGTTGAAAGAGCTGATATCGTGGTGCATTTTGCAGCAGAAACACATGTGACACGCTCTATTTATGATAATCGAAATTTCTTTGAAACCGATGTTCTTGGAACGCAAACAATCGCTAATGCGGTACTTAAAAATAAAAAAAGTGTTGAGAGGTTTATTCACATCTCTACTTCAGAAGTGTATGGGACGGCTGAGAATTGTGCCTTTATGGATGAAAAGCACCCCCTAAACCCAGCATCTCCTTATGCTGCAGCAAAGGTAGGTGCGGATAGATTGGTTTATTCGTATGTAAATACCTATGATATTCCAGCAACCATCATTCGCCCTTTTAATAATTATGGGCCTAGACAGCACCTTGAAAAAGCCATTCCTCGTTTTATAACCTCTCTTCTTTTAGGTGAAAAATTGACGGTTCATGGAAAAGGAGAAGCTTCAAGGGATTGGATTTATGTGGAAGATACATGCAGGGGTATCGATGCTATTTTATCTGCTCCAATCGATAAGGTGAAAGGTGAAGTTTTTAACTTAGGAACCAGTAAAACCATCTCTATTCGTGATGTAGCATTACGTGTTGCTGGTTTATTTGGTTTTCGAGAAGAAAAAATTATTTACAATGAAGACAGACCTGGCCAAGTCGATTGCCATTTAGCAGACATTTCTAAAATAGAACGTATGTTGGGGTGGACGCCAAAAGTTACTTTTGAAGAGGGGCTTCAAGAGACAATAGCATGGTATAAAAACAACAAACACATGTGGGAAAAACAGATTTGGATGCGTCAAGTGCCTATTATTTTAAAAGATGGTAAGAGAGTGATTCATTAAATATGTGTAGCATTATTCCAAAGTTACTTTATGCGGATGTTCTAAAGAATTATAGAGAGTTACGTAAAAAACTTGTCCCATCATCTAGTGAAGAAGTACTTGAAGATTATATAAATTCGATTTGTAAAATTAATGAATTACCTCGTTTTGAAAAGTTTTTTACCAGCAAAAAAGAAGATAGGCGTTATCTTGAAATCGGAAGTGGTTTTGGGTTTAATCTTATCAATGCCATTCAAGCAGGCTATAACATCGTAGGTATTGAACCTGGGAAAAGCATAGGTTTTGAAGATAGATTTAATCTCGCTTTGAAGCTTATAGAAGCAAATGGCATTAGCCCCGCTGAACAGTATCTTTACGATATGGTTGCCGAAAATTTAAGTCATTTTGAAAATGAAACCTTTGATATGGTGTTTAGCATTGCTGTATTAGAGCATGTTCGGGATATAAAAAAATCACTGAGTGAAGCACAAAGGGTTTTAAAAAAACAAGGCATTATGTATATGAATATTCCAAATTATAACTCTTTTTTTGAAGGGCATTACACGATGCTTTGGCTTCCATACGTGTTACTTTATAAGCCTCTTGCAAAATTATATGTTAGATTGAGAGGAAGGTCTGATTTTTTTATTGATGAGCTTAATTTTACAACACCTTCACTCATTGATGCTTTGGCACACGAAGTTTTAAAAGAGGGAAAGTATTATATCTTGCCTCATTTTGATGGTTGGCTTGGAAAATTTGGATTTTATTACTATTTTTTACGTACCGACTTACCAAATAATAATGCTTTTTTGCTTTTTGTAAGAAAAAAGAGTTGGTTGAAATTTCTTGCAAATGGTGTGGTGAGTGTGGTTGTGAAAATGGGGATGTTTTTAGGTTTATGTAAAGTATTTAATTTGCTCTATATTAAAGATGAGCAAGGATTTAAAGGACGATTTTATGCATAAAAAAGCATTAGAGTATTTGGTGTGCCCTTCTTGCCAGAGTGATTTTGAGCTGAAAGATGTTGTTGAAGAGAGTGGCTGCATCAAAGAGGGAAAACTTTTTTGTCCATCGTGTCAAGCATCGTTTAAAATTCATCATTTTATTCCTCGTTTTGTAGAAGATCAAGAATATGTTGCTTCATTTGGTGAAGAGTGGCACCTTTTTAAAAATGTAAAAAATACAAGACCATATATGTCAAAAGATGAAATGCATCACTACATGGGACTTATCAAAGAAGATATTGAAGGCAAAGAGGTTCTTGAAATTGGGTGTGGGGCTGGGCCTTATTTGGATATAAGTGCAAGAGAATTTAATGCCAAACACATCATCGGTGTCGATTTGAGTCGTGCCGTGGACGCTGCTTATGAAAACGTAGGGCATTTGGACAATGTAACGATCATTCAAGCCAATCTTTTCAATCTTCCTTTACGAAAAAAGAGTTTTGATGTGGTGTATTCTTTAGGTGTCTTGCATCATACGCCAGATACACACAAAGCATTTCAAGCCATTGCCCCTTTTGTGAAGCCTAAAGGGCTTTTGAGTATTTGGTTGTATGGAGCGTATTGGTTGAAAAAAAGTGTGAATCAAGACCGCATTAGAAAGCTTTTTACGTCTAAAATGTCACCGATGGCACTGTATCGTTTTTCTATGATCGCTTCATGGCTTTATTATCTCTACAAAATTCCTTTTATAGGGCATGCGTTTAGGGAAACATTGCCGATTGCGATGGATAAAGATCGTCATGTGAGGGCACTCAATACCTATGATCTTTACAGCCCAATGTATATCAATCGGCATTATGTCGATGAGGTGTATCGATGGTTTAGCGAAGAAGGGTTTGAAAAAATTGAGCCGTGTCATTATATTTTGGGCATGAAAGGCTATAAGCGTGAAGTATAATCCTCCCTATATTTTTAAAATAGCAGATATCCCAGAAGATCGTTCCTTGATACTGTACGGTGGGGGACATGCTGGGAAAATTTTAATGGCTCTTTTGCGGATATATCGCCCACATCAGCGCATCAGTTATATTGTTGATGATGCACACGTTGGTGACATAGATGGTATCGCTATTATTTCTTCTGCTGAACTTGAGCAAATTTATACGCCAGAATATTTGATTTTGGTTTCTGTGCTTTTATGTGAGAATATTTTAAGTGTATTAGAGCGAATGAATATAACGCATTATGCATTGATTCGGTTGAATTACCCCCACGATTTAAAAGAGTGTGAAGCATTAGCAAAAATGCATCAAGACTCTTATGCCATAACTCCAAGCTATCGTTCAATAAAAGAGTATTGCAACGGATATTTTGAGCGTGTCATAGAACTGTTTGAAAAAGAAGAAGACAGAGCGTTATACAGCATGATAATTCATAATTGGCATAAGCGAAATTTTGATGTGAGGGATTATTATGTTCATCATTTTCCTTTTATAGGAAGGCATTATTTGGAGCATTTAGATTTTTCTGATGTTAAAGTAATGATAGAAGGTGGACTGGCTGATGGTACCAATACGATTGAATTTTTACATGTAATGCCACATATAGAAAAAATATATGGATTTGAACCTCTTTATAACTCTTATGAGCACCCTTATGCATCGTATCTTATGTCAAATCCAAAGATAGAAATTGTAACACAGGGTCTTTGGCATGAAGATAGTGTGTTGGCAATAGATACATCCAGTGATCTTCCACTTGCGAGTGTTAGTACTTTAGAGGACGTTCATTTTGCTTCTCATGTTGAAATTGAAGTGGTGAGTATAGATCATTTTGTGGAAGAGCGAAAGATTGAAAAGGTTGATTTTATCAAATTTGACATCGAAGGCGCAGAATTAAATGCGCTTAGAGGCGCTTCTAAAACCCTTCAAAAAGATAGACCAAAATTAGCCATTTCCATTTATCACGCTTATGAAGATTTATACCAAATTGCCCTTTATTTAAATGAAACACTGAAGAATTATAGTTATCGTTTAGGGCAGTACCACTATGATTTAGGTGAGACGGTGTTGTATGCTTTTCCGAAGGAGATGTAAGGCGTGAATAGGGTAGAAAAATTTTCAAACTTTTGTGCCTATACGCTCATTCCTTTGCTGACGGGTGCTAAGAAAGCGCCAGATGTATACATTACCGATGGATTTTATCTTAATTGGAGGCAAATGAAGCACTCTATGCACAAAGCAAAAGAGTATGCTACGGGGGTCTGCTTGGACATTGGCGCTGGTAAAGCACCTTACAAGCACTACCTTGAGTCCCATTGCAAAAACTACATTATTACCGATAGTGAAACAACACATAGTCATATGTTCAAAGACTCACACACCAATTTTGTGATAGCAGAAGCCACGTTGCTCCCTTTTGATAATGAAAGTATAGATACGGTTATTTTAACGCAAGTGCTAGAACACGTCTTTGATTATGAAAAGGCTTTGCGTGAAGCGGTGAGAGTTATGAAAAAAGAGGGTGTTATGTTGCTCTCCGTTCCTTTTATATATCAAGCCCATGCAACGCCCTATGATTATCATCGTTTTAGTGAATATGGATTAAAAATACTTCTCCAAACGTATGAATTAGAAGTGCTTGAATGGCATTATCAAGGTTATCTTGGAACCACTCTTTTTTCTATCATCAATGGTTTTATATGGGAAAAACTAGCCTGCATACGATCTCTTCGCAATAGTGTGTTGCTTCCTTTTATCTTGACGATATTTACATGTAACAATGTTTTTGGGTTGATTGTAGATCTTATCCCTGCGAAACATTTTTCACCAAATTTTTTTGTGATAGCTAGAAAAAAAGCATGAAAAATATAGCAATTATTACCCACAATCTCTGTCTTGGTGGTGTGCAAAAAAATGTTTCATTGCTTGCAAATGCACTCTCTTCAACCCATAAAGTCACTCTTATTTTATTTGAAGATAAACCTTTTTCCTATCATTTGGACTCTACAATAACCGTCTATACCCTTTCACCCCATGCTTTGCAGCTGGACAATAAAACAAAAGAAGAACTTCAAAACATAGGCGAAGTGCTTTTTGATGCGAGAAGCAAAGAACTTGCACACCTTTTTGAAAGTCATGTATTTGATGTTGTGGTTTCCTTTGAGGATTATAATAATCTTTGCACACTTAACGCTCTTAAAAAAGGAATGAAAGCTATTGTCTCTTCACGGGTGAGTTTGGAGCATGGCTATAAAAATCGCTTGATTCATCTTTTGCCCCCTTCTTTTTACAAAACAACGATGCAAAAGCTCTACCCAAAAGCTGAATGTGTGGTATCCGTCAGTGATGGCGTCAAAGAGGAGTTGGCAAAACTTGGGATACGTGCTAAGACCATTGCGAACGGAATAGAGCTTAAAAAACTTCAAACACTCTCTCAAGAAGCGTGTGCATTGAATGATGAATTCTTTTTACATGTAGGACGGTTTGATACCGCTCAAAAAGCACAACATGAAGTCATAGAGGCATACAGAAGTGTGGCAAAAGAGCTTCAAAGCGCACTGGTGTTTGTAGGGGATGGAAAAGACAGAGCTAAGCTAGAAGCGTTGGTTGGAAATTACGGTTTGCAAAAGCGTATTTTTTTTATGGGATTTGACGAAAATCCTTACCGATATATGCAAAGATGCAAAGGTTTTATCTTTTCATCTTACTACGAGGGAATGCCAAATGCTTTATTGGAAGCATTAAGCCTTGGGTGTGCGGTTGTGGCGTACAAGTTTGAGCCATCATGGAGAGAATTTGATGGCAAAGAGGCAGTTTTATTTGTAGAAAAAGGCGATATAAAAGAGCTTTCAAAGGCTTTAGTGCGCTTGGAAAAAGAGCCGATACTAAGAGAAACATTGCAAAAAAATGCCCAATGTCTTATTCAAAAGTATTCTCAAGAGATGTGTCAAAAGCGTTGGAGAGAGCTTATAGAAACTGTTGCGAAAAAGGAAGATCAATCGTGTGCGGAATTTTAACAGCCATTGGCAATCATAATAAAAAAACCTTTGAAAAAGCGCTGTGTAAACTCTCCCACCGTGGACCTGACGCTTTTGGAATTTGGAAGGAAAAAGATGTTCTTATGGGGCATACAAGGCTTGCTATCATAGACCTTGATGCAAGAGCAAATCAGCCGATGGTTGATGAGCGGTATGCGTTGGTGTTTAATGGCGAGATTTACAATTTTGAAGAACTAAAAAAAGAGTATAGCCTTACATGTAAAACCACCAGCGACACGGAAGTGCTCATAAAGCTCTATGAAAAATTGGGTCATGCCATGCTCTTAAAACTCAATGGCATGTTTGCTTTTTGCCTTTACGACAGGCTCAAAGAGGAGCTCTTTATGGCACGAGACCGCTTTGGGAAGAAACCTTTGTACTTTAGTCAAAGCAAAGGCTTGATAGTCTCCAGTGAAATAAAGGCGATTTTAGAGCTTTTAGGAACAATGCCTGCGATGAATCAGCAAGGGGTTCAGAGCTATTTTGCTTTTCAAAGTACCCTACCGCCTCATACGTTTTATGAGGGAATTCATAAGCTAGAAGCGGGCATGTATGCAACCTTTTCAAAAGGAACGTTTACATGTAAACGCTACTACGAGGTTGGAGCAAAAGCACTTTTACATGTCAGCGAAAAAGAAGCACTCGAAAAGATAGAAGCATTGCTTTTAGATGCCGTGCAAAAGCGTTTGGTGGGCGATGTCGAGGTGGCTTCATTGCTTTCAGGAGGGATTGATTCTTCACTGGTGAGTGCTATTTATACGAAAGTCTCGGGCAAAAAAATCAATACCTTTTCCATCGGGTATGATGAGCATTTGCATTACGATGAACTCACTCAAGCCAAAGAGGCATCGGTGCACATTGGTTCACAGCATCATGAGCTTCGCATTAACAAAAAAACCTATATTGACGCTATTGAAAATACCCTAAGCCATTTGGATGAACCGATGGGCGATACAGCGTGTATGCCGACCTATCTGCTCTCACAAATGGTGCATGAACAGGGTATTAAAGTCTGCTTGAGCGGCGAGGGAAGTGATGAAATCTTTTTGGGGTACGATAACTACTTTGAGATGGCAAAATACTATCAGATGCATTCGGAGCTTTCAGCACCCAGTAAGATGCTCTTAAAAAACTACTTAGAACGCAATCCTAATTGGTCTCGTAATTGGGAGTCTTTAAGGCGTATTAGCTCTGATGAGCATCCCTTTTACAGTGGAGGTGAAACCTTCACAAAACGCCAGTTTGATGCCCTCTGCGGTGTAGAAACGAAGGATGTACGCACACGCGTTGCTATTGATAAGAATTCGTTTTTATGGATGAGTACGATTGATTTTAAGATTTGGGTTGCTGAGGTGCTGATGAGCAAGATTGACCGTATGTCGATGGCGCACTCTTTAGAACTTCGAGCTCCCTTTTTGGATTATCGTTTGGTGGAGTATTGCCTTGCCCTGCCTCCTGCTTTACGAGCGGGCGATACCAACAAATACCTCCTCAAGCAGATTGCTAAAAAATACATCCCTCTTTCTATCATTGAGCGTAAGAAGAAAGGGTTTAGCTCACCCTTTATTGAGTGGTTGTATGCTGAATATGGCGATGAAATTTTAAAATTAATGGTACATGTAAGCCATCATAGTGGTTTATTTGACCCTACATTTGTGACATTTTTATACCACGAAGGCAAAGAGGGGCGCTTTAAACAGCATGTTTGGTCACTGTATCTCTTTTGCAGATGGTATAATCAGTTTTATTTATAAGGATAACCATGCAATTAACATCTCATGACCATACCATTTTTGAAGCCATTGAAGCGATTCGGACGAAGCGAAAAGCACAAGATACGCTCATTGCTCTTGTGGATTATGGTGCAGGAGATCCTGAGGCGACACGAAGTCCTGAACAGATGTATCAAGGGGTTCCAAAAGAGACTACCATCGCACAACTTTCATCCATTGGCTTAAAGGGTGAATGGGCACAGAGGCTTTATTCTTTGGTGCAAAAGCATCGTCCCAAAAAGGTTTTAGAACTTGGAACGTGTTGTGGTTTTTCAGCGATTTATATGGCAAAAGCGTGCAGTGATTCACATATTTATACCCTTGAAGGTGATCCTAACGTTGCCGCTTTGGCGAAAGAAAATATAAAAGAAGCAGGGTGCGAAAATATCACGCAGTATATTGGGCGTTTTCAAGATGTTTTACCTACGATTTTAGAAGCACCTTTGCAGATTGATTTTGCATTTATAGATGGGCATCATGACAAAGAGGCAACGGTGCGTTATTTGGAGATGCTTAAACCTTATTTGAGTTCAAAAGCGGTGGTGGTTTTTGATGATATTTCATGGTCTCAGGGTATGCAAGAGGCATGGGAGAAGATTTGTAAAGATTCTTTTTTTGAATCGTGTGTGGATATGAAAAAATTAGGAATATGCTTTGTTCAAGGAGAGATGAATGATTTGGTTTGACCTTGTGACTCCAAAATCGGTACTCTTTTTTATTCCCATTATCAAGCAGATTGAAAACAAAGGGCGTAAGACACTTATTACGGCACGTGAAGGAGAAGGCTACAGTGAAGTTGTGGAATTGTTACGTTTACATAACATCCCTTTTACCAATCGTGGTGAGTTTGGTGGGGCGTGTTTGAGAGATAAATTGCACGCTTCCATTGAGCGTCAAAAGGCGTTGATGGAATTTGTGAGCCTATACAACATCGACCGCTTGGTCTGTCTGTGCTCGGTGGATGCCAATCGTGTGGCATTTGGACTGGGCATTCCTGTGATTAATTTTTACGATATTCCTTTGTCTGACCATAAGGAAAACTTCAAAAAAGCGCTGCCTCAAGCCCGTTTGACATTGCCACTTTCTAACCGTGTGATTAAACCGTTTGTCGTTCCCGATGATATTTTTCGCCGTTTTTCACTGGACGATGAGCAGATTTTTTCTTATGGGTTTATCGACCCTGTCATTTGGCTCAAAGATTTTAAACCAGAGCGAAAAAGCCTTGAAGCGATTTTGGAGCCTTATAAGCTTGATTTGAAAAAGCCGTTGATTGTGATCCGTGAAGAGGAGTACAAGGCAAGTTATGTCGATAAACACTACCCCATTTTGTACGATGCGATGCAAGAGATTGCGGAACAAACAGGGGCAAATATTGTTATTATTCCTCGTTATGAGAGTGCGTATCTCAAAGCGCAATTTTCTTTTGTGAGTGTGTTGGAAGAAAAGGTGGTCATTCAGCATCTTTTAGCCTATGCGGACTTGTTTATCGGAGGGGGTGGAACGCTCAATACTGAGGCGTGCTACTTTGGAACACCGACCATCTCCACACGCAGCTTTATCAGCCACTATGACAAATACCAAATTGACCAAGGCTTGATGGAGTGGGTCAACACGAAAGAAGAACTCTTAGAAGCGGTGAATCGTATGCTCTCCAAACGCTACGATGCCAAAGCCAAAGAGGTGTTTGGTGCGATGGTGGTCGATGTTGAGGGCATTGTCAAGGCAATTTTAGACTAACATCTCCCACGTAAGACGCTCTCCTTTGTGCAGATGCTTAGAGGCACGTTTGCCTAAAACTTCTCCTAAATGTTTGGGGTGCAAGCCATACCCTGGGCGAATCGAGCGGATATTTTCCTCAGTGAATACTTCACTTTTTTGTATCTCTTTTGTCACATACAAGCTTCTTGCAAATTGCCGTCCTTTGATGGTGTGAGGCTCATGATGGTAATGCACTTCCCCTCGTAATTTTTCCGCCTCACGCACCGCTTTGCTCATTTGAGAAAAGGCTTCCACATCCAGTGAAAAAGAGGCATCGGCTCCGCCAATGCTTTTATCTAAGATAAAATGCTTCTCAATCACTTTGGCTCCAAGGGCTACTGCCATGACAGGAGCGGTGATACCTAGCGTGTGGTCTGAAAATCCCGCAACAACTCCAAAACGCTCTTGTAAATCAGGAATCATTAGAAGATTGGCGTTCTCTAGTGGGGCTGGGTAAGCGGAAGTACATTGAAGCAAAACAATCTCCTCATTTCCCTCTTCTTTGCAGATGCGCACCACATCTTCGATTTCTTCAAGCGTGGCAATGCCTGTGGAGATGATGATGGGGCGTTTTTTGGAAGCCACATAGCGCACCAAAGCGTAATCACTCACTTCAAAACTGGCAATTTTGTAGGCGGGCGGGTTAAATTGTTCTAAAAAATCCACCGCACTTTTATCAAAGGGAGTGGAAAAACAGAGCAATCCCTCCTCTTTCGCACACGCAAAAAGCTCTTCGTGCCACTCCCATGGCGTATAAGCTTCTTGATAGAGTTCATACAAGGTTTTATTATCCCAGAGTGTTCCGCCTTTGAGCACAAAATCCTCTGTGTTGCAGTCAATGGTGAGTGTATCGGCGGTGTAGGTTTGAAGCTTGATGGCATCCGCCCCTGCTTTTTTAGCCGCTCGTATTGTTTCTTTTGCTGTTTCGAGGCTATTGCCATGGTTCGCTGAGAGTTCGGCGATGATAAAGGTGTGTGGTTGTTCTAAATCAAAGTGGGCGATTTTCATAAGCTAACTCCATACAAATAATCTCGTGTTTATTTATTGTTTTTCGTGCTGTCTCGCAAAATCCAAAGGTTTCATACAGTGCTTTCGCTTTGGTATTAAATGCAAAGGCTTCCGCACAAAGTCTTTTTACATGTAAGGTTTCAAAACCATACGTGATGATAGCACGCATCAGCTCTTTGCCTACACCTTTGCGAGAGAGTGTGGGATTGGCGTAGAGTCCTATGGTTGCCCTCAACGGCGTAATATCCGTAAAATCAATCACCCCAATGGCAACATCTTCGTTATAGACCAAAAAATAGCGTTTATCCTGCGCTGTTTTTAAGCTCTCTATAAAACGCAAGTGCTCTTTTTCTGAGATGGTATGTGTGGTGTACATAAACGCCTTGATTTTTTCGTGGTTGCGCCATGTTAAAACCATTGCTTTTTGGGCATCACTGAGCGTTGTAAAGTCGCATAAATGAAGATGCATTCCACTCCTTTAGTACAGGGTATCCTTTTTGTTGAAGGTACGTAGCCATTTCTTCTTGATTTTGGGCTGTTTGAATGGCAAGAAAGGGCAGTTCCATAAAAAGCACTTCCTGTACCATTACACTAGGTGTTGTGATGACAAAACAGCTTTGGTGAAGCACTTTTGCAACCTCGTTGGAGTTTACATGTAAAGCGATGTTGGGCTTATCCGCTACAAAAGAGTGTAGGTCTTTAAGATGGGCATTCGCTGTGGTGGTAAGAATGCTTACATGTAAGGTGCTAGGAAGGGTTTTTAAAACGCCAAGCGTGATATTCGCACTATCACTTCCACCCATGGCAATACACACATCGTAGATTTTCTCACGCTGAATCGTTTTTTCTGTATGGAACTCTTCTCGTATCAAAGGCTTTCCACAGCGTAATTCACACCCTTTTGGTACAAAAGCTTCATAACGTGAAGCATCAGCATACACATTAGGGTTGAGCAGAATGTCACAGTGGTGTTTTTCGTAGGTATCATCAAGGCTGAGGATTTTCACCCCTGTCGCCTCTTTCACCGTTTGCTCGTAAATGGCATCAATGCCATAATGGTCAATCACCAAAAGGGTTACATGTAAAGATTTTATGAGTGCGATAAGCTCATCCACATCGTTGGATTGTAAGATTTTGACTTCGTAAGGAATGTGCTCTATGATATTGCCCTCTAAATTTTGGCAGGCAAAAAACACCTCTTCTTTAAATTCTTTGGCAAGCACCACATCTCGCATAATGTGCCCAAGACCGATGGTGCTTGAACTATCAGCTCGTATGAGTGTTGTCATGAAGAACCTTATACATGAGCTCCGCTCTCACCCAATCCTCAAGCGTGTCGATGTCTTGCACTAAATGGCGGGGCAAAAGGATGGGAATACTCTCACTTCCAAAGAGAACATCGTGCGAGGTTTTATGAAGATTGTGCCAGTAAAATTGCCCCGCATCCTGATACGCTTCTTCTAAATCTTGTGAGCGTTTTGAAAAATTTTCCTTCCAAAACATTTCACAGCGCTCATTTTGGGTAATTTTAAAGGTGCGCCAAATGGGAAAGGGCATAGAGGTCGCCGAAAACGAAAAGATGGCGTCACTGTGTAAAAGCTTTTCAAACCCTTTGATGAGGTAAGAGGGCTCTAGTAAAGGAGCCGTCGCATACAAGGTACACGCAAAGTCATAGCGCTCCCCTGCATGTGCAAGTGTTTCAAGAGCATGCGCTACGACCGCTCCTGTGCCTGTAAAGTCATCACTTAGCTTAGAAGGTCTTAAAAAAGGAACGTCTGCTCCGTAGTCTTTGGCAACACGGGCGATCTCTTCATCATCGGTGCTGACGATAATTTTCTCAAAAAGCCCACTTTTTTGAGCAGTTTCAATGCTATAAGCGATGATGGGTTTACCGCAAAACTCCTTGATATTTTTGCGAGGAATGCGCTTGCTTCCTCCTCGTGCTGGGATAATCGCCACATTCATCGGTGACACCCTTTGATGGATTCGCAGACTTCCAAAAGGGTTTGAATGACATACTGCGCCTCTTCCATGCTCATGCCTTGATGGCAAGGAATAGAGAGTTCGGCTCGGTAAAAATCCTCGGTATTGGGCAGGTAAAGCTCCCCAAAACGCTCTTTGTAGTAGTTAAATTGGTAAATGGGTTTATAATGTACTTGAACGCCCACCCCTTTTACATGTAACGCTTGAAAAATTTCCTCTTTAGAGCACCAAAGATTTTTGGCGAGCAAAATGGGGTAGAGGTGGTGGCTACTTTTTTTGCTTTTATCGATACCAATGGGTGTAAAGTAGGGCGTTTGCGCAAAAGCGACATCGTAAGCATGAGCGATGGCGTTTCGCTTTGCTATAAAGCTATCTAAGCGTTTAAGCTGACTTAGCCCCAAAGCGCACGCCACATCACTTAAGCGGTAGTTCTCCCCCAAAAGCACCATATCAGAGTTCCATAAGGTTTTTTTCACAATGCCATGGCTTCGGTGTAGTTTGGCTTTTTCGTAAAAAGCGGTGTTATTGGTCGCAATGGCTCCACCTTCAAAGGTGGTGATAGGTTTAATGGCATGAAAGCTAAAAATGCTCATATCTGCTTTCTGTCCCACTTTTTGCCCGTTGATTTCACTGCCTAGAGCATGGCTTGCATCTTCAATTAAAAAGAGATGGTGCGCATCGCACAGTGTTCGAAGCGCATCTATCTCCACAGGATTTCCGCCAAAGTCCACAGGCACGAGGGCTTTCGTGTTGGGGGTAATCAGTGCTTCAACTTTTTTCTCATTGATGTTGCCATCAAATTTAATGTCGCAAAAAATGGGAGTCGCATGGCATTGAAGAGCCGTGTTGGAGGTGGCGGCAAAGCTCAGAGGGGTGGTAATGATTTCATCTCCCTCTTTAAGCCCAATGATTTGATACGCCACGTGCAAAGCAGAAGTGGCAGAATTCATCACGCAGACATGCTTGACGCCTAGATAGGAAGCCAGTGCTTCTTCAAACGCTTCTACCTTCTCTCCGCCTGTGAGAAAATCACCTTTGAGTGCCTCAACCACCGCCTCTATATCGCAGGGTTCTATGCTTTGTCTGCTATAGGGTATCATGCCTCTATCATCTCCAAAAGTCCTTTGGCATCGAGCCACTCTTTGTTGGTTTCTGAACTGTACTCAAAACCGTAAGGAACGCTTACACCCTGCTCTTTTAAACCATTACATGTAAAGTCTGCTTTTTGAACAAACTGAATGCTAGGCTGAATGACGAAGTGGTCGTGAAACTCTAAGGTAAGGTGGCTGTCATCTTTGGGCACCATCACCTCGTGCATCTTCTCTCCTGGGCGAATCCCAATCATCTTAACCCCTAAATGTGGCGCTAAGGCATGAGCTAAATCAACCATTTTCATGGAAGGAATTTTAGGAATAAAGATTTCTCCGCCTTGCATTCGCTCAAAGTTTTTCAAAACAAAATGAACCCCTTGCTCTAAGGTAATCCAAAAGCGACTCATGCGCTCATCGGTAATGGGAAGCTCTTTAGCCCCCTCAGCGATGAGTCTTTTAAACAAAGGAACCACAGAGCCTCTGCTGCCTACGACATTGCCGTAGCGTACGACGGAGAATTGGGTACGTTTGGAGCCTCGTATATTATTGGCGGCGACAAAGAGTTTATCACTAGCAAGTTTGGTTGCCCCGTAGAGGTTAATGGGATTGGCGGCTTTATCGGTGGAGAGGGCGATGACTTTTTGCACGCCACACTCCAAGCAGGCATCAATGACGTTCTGTGCCCCGTTAATGTTGGTCTTAATGCACTCCATCGGGTTGTATTCTGCAATAGGAACGTGTTTGAGCGCTGCAGCATGAATGACAAAATCCACCCCATCCATTGCGCGTTTTAAACGCTCCACGTCTCTCACATCACCAATAAAAAAGCGCATACATGGGTGTTTGTACTGTTGTGCCATTTCGTATTGCTTCAGCTCATCTCGTGAGAAAATAATAATCTTATTGGGTTGGTACTTTTTTAAAAGAATTTCGGTGTATTTTTTACCAAAACTGCCTGTTCCGCCTGTAATGAGTATATTTTTTCCATTAAACACTATGATGCCTTTGTCGAGGGTTTTGTGTTTTAAAGCAATTCTAATTCCGTGCTCTATTTGACAACACTATGATAGGAGTAGTATAATAAAGACATCTTTAAGGAAGGGGCATGTCATGAAAATTTCAAGCAGTTCCAATACCCAAATTCTCAACCTTATTTCACAAAACAAAGAGAATACTTCTGCCACTTTAGAAAAAATTGGTGCGATGAAAGAGCTTCAAGGCGTTGATAGTGCCAATCTTGTCATCTCCGATGCCCTCTCTTCCCAAATCTCTTCACTCACCCAAAGTGTGCAAAACGCCAATGAAACGGTGAGTATGTACCAAATTGCTGATAGTTCACTCCAAGCGCTTCAAGCCAATAGTGATAGACTCAATGAACTCTCCGTTCGTTACAACAGCGCTTCACTCAATGATGACCAAAGAGCGATGGTGCAAGAGGAGTTTAGTGCCATTCAAGGAGCGATGCAAGACATTACAGAGCAGACCACCTATAATGGTCAAAATATGCTCTCCAGCGCTTATGGACTCGAAGTTTCAGGACTCTTAGAACTCTCCGTAGAAGATCAAGAGGGGATTGCCAATTTTAGGGAGAATTTAAGCAGTCTAAGCCAAACCGCAAGCAGTAGCATTAATGGCGCTATGAGCGAGATTACCAATTCGCTGACAGCCGTTACCAATTTAAGCAGCGCCAATGCACAAATTGCCGAAAAACCGATGGAAGAGAAAATCGCCCAACTCAATAGTGATGAGATCAAACTCACCAGTTCAACCCTTGCTCAAGTGCATCAGAACAGTTTGATGCAACAAAGTATTATGGCACTTTTAAATTAAACGTGCCTCTTCTTCTTTTGATTTTTTGAATGCCTCGTATTGACAATCAGCGTTTTTACCAAAATGCCATTAAGCGCTATGGGTGTACCGCTCGTGGGCTGAATTGGAACTCTAAGGGTTCACAGCAGATTCGCTTTGAGGTGATTCATGAACTGTTAATGCCTCATGTCCATCAGAGTAGTCTTATTGATGCGGGGTGTGGTTTTGGTGATTTTTATCTTTTTTTAGAACAAAGAGGTGCGCGTCCTTTGAAGTACATTGGGTATGATATTTTGCTAGAAGCGCTTTTTGTGGCGCAAAAACGTACCAAACAGCACTGTGTTAAGTGTGATATTTTAAACGATAGATTGGCGTTGGCTGATTTTTATGTTGCGAGTGGGTCGATGAATATTTTAAGCCGTGAAGAGACGTTTACCTTTATTCGCCGTTGTTTTGAAGCGTCCAATAAGGGATTTATTTTTAATCTCTTAAAAGGTCAAGCCCAAGAGGGGCATTTTAACTACTTTTTACCCGAAGAGATTGAGGCGTATGTGAGTGACTTTGCCTATGAAGTGCAGATGTATGAGGGGTATATGGAAGGTGATTTTACGGTGTTTTTGAAGAAGGAAGGGGTATGATTAAAGTGCTTATAGGCGTTGTAGTGTTGTATGTGGGGGCGATGGGGTATCTCTATTTTACCCAAGAGAAGCAGATTTTTGCAGCGCACCTCATTGAAGAAAAACCAGCCCCTCAGGGTGAAAACCTAGAGCCACTGGTGTTACATGTAAACGAAAAAGTTGTTTTAGAAGGGATTTTACGCAAAGACGAAGAGAGCAACGCAGGGTTACTCCTTTACTTTGGCGGTAATGCCGATGATGCCACTCGTTTTGTTTTACATGTAAAAGCCTTGCAAGGCTATGATGTGATAGCGTTTAATTACCGAGGCTATGGTAAAAGTAGCGGAGAGCCTAGCGAAGAGGCATTTTTTAGCGATGCGCTCAAAATTTACGACACCTACGCACGGGGTCGAAAAGTGGTGATTATGGGGCGAAGTTTGGGCAGTGGCGTGGCAAGTTTTTTGGCATCCAAAAGGGTGGCAGATGGTTTGGTGCTTTTAACGCCGTATGATTCGATTGTCTCAATGGCACAGAAAAAATACCCCATTTTCCCTATTGAATTTTTACTCAAACACACATTTGAGAGTGTGCGGTATGTCCCTCTTGTAACAGTTCCCATTGCGGTCATGGAAGTGCAAAACGATACAACGATTCCACGCTACCATCTTGAAAAATTACTCGAAGCGATGCCTCAAACACCTTTACATGTAAGCTTCTCAAATACCACGCACGGCGATGTTTTAACTCACCCCTCATTTAGCGAGGAACTTCAAAAATTATTAGGAAATTTCAATGAATAAAGTCTATATTAAACACTCTATCGTCCCCAAACTAAGACGTTTTAGCCCGTGGGTTTATGCCAACGAAATTGACTCACCTTTGGAAGAATTTACAAGCGGTGAAGTGGTCGCTTTGTTTTCCAAAAAAGATGGCTTTCTAGGCACGGCGTATGTCAATCCAAAATGTTCGATTTTCGCACGAGTCCTTAGTTTTGGCAAAGAAGAGATTGGCAAAAAGTTTTTTCATAACCGCATTAAAAATGCCATTAAAAAGCGTGAATCACTTTTAAACGTGAGCAATGCGGTGCGCCTTATCCACTCAGAAGCCGACTTTTTACCTGGACTTATTGTCGATAAATACGGTGAAAATCTTGCCATTCAAATCAACACCGCAGGAATGGAAAACTTTCGTGAATTGATTATTGGCACCCTCAAACAGTTTTTAAATCCGCAATGGATGGTCGAAAAATCTGACCTGTATTCTCGTGAAATTGAGGGGTTAGAGGATAAAAACGGCACGCTGTTTGGTGAGCCTTGTGCACAGTTTGAATTGGTTGAAAATGGACTGAGTTTTTTAGTCGACATTGAAGATGCGCAAAAAACAGGCTTTTACCTTGATCAACGAAAAAATAGACAGATATGCGCAAACTACATTAAAGAGGGCGATACGGTGTTGGATTTGTGCTGTAACGCAGGTGGTTTTGGCATTTATGCGCTACGTGCTGGGGCTAAAGAGTGCGTGTTTGTCGATGTTTCCGAATCTGCCATTGCACAAACTAAAGCCAATGTGGAGCGCAATGAACTCACCTGCGAATCTTTACATGTAAAAGATGTTTTCACCTTTTTAAAAGAGCAAAAATACAAAAATAGTTTTAATATGGTCATTATCGACCCACCATCCTTCGCTAAAAACAAAGAGCAAGCGGTGGGGGCGAAACGAGGCTTTAAACATCTTTTGATGGAGAGCACCAAAGCAGTGAAAAACGCTGGATTGATTGGTTTTTTCTCCTGTTCTCACCATGTAGGACGCAAAGAACTTTTGGAGATTGTGATGGAAGTCTCGCACGATTTGAAAGTGCAGTTTATCCTTCTAGAGCAGATGCAACAAGACAGTGACCACCCGTGTTTGATTAATGCCTCTGCTTCGTTTTACTTAAATGGGTTGTTGCTTAGGGTAGAGAAGTAAATGAGAAGTTTTATTTGGCTCTTTTTTATTCTTTTTTTTGTTCAAAACAGTTATGCTCAATGCACTAAGCGTTTCTCTTTAATGAATAATAATGCTGAAGTCTATGACAAAAAAACAGGCTTAATATGGAGTCGATGTACGCATGGTTTATCTTGGAAAAAAGGGAAGGGTTGTGTTGGTGAGATAGAGCTTTTAACGTTGAGCGAAGCTCGAAAGATAGAGAAAAATAATCAGGGGTGGCGCTTACCAACGGTTGAAGAACTTGCAAGTTTAGTTGAGCTAGAGTGCAAAAAATACGCTATTAATGTAACAATTTTTACTGATGTCCCCTCGGATGAAGGGGAATCAACCTATTGGAGTACTTCGACATATCTGAGCAATATTGGTATAGAGAAGATGCCATCACTTTTTTATACCATAGATTTTCAGCAAGGTATTGTGGATGCACATACGCAAGGAATTCCTTATAGAATACGTTGGGTAAGAGATAACAAGTAGTTATTTAAACACCCCTGTATCAATAAAACTTAAAAACTCCGCTTTAAATTTGGTACGGTTTTCTTTATCTTGAATCCATGCAAGATGAATGGAGCTCTCCGCCTCGATGATGGGAAACCATGTGGTTTTGAGCTCAGCATCTAGCATACACCTATCGTAAATAGACTCTAAAAGTTCCATGAAAAATCCTTTAGTTCAGAGTAAAATAGGTATGTGTACCCGCTAACATGCATTCAATACGTGGGTCGTCTTTAGCACAGCCATATACGTCACAAAAGAGAGCTTCAAGCCAGCGTTTTAGGGTCTCTTTTTGAAGCGTTTTGTGTGGGTAATGTAGCAGTAAAAGCGCCATAGGTGGAGGTGTATCATTGCTTTGAAGCGGTAAACTATAATCCAATGGCTCAATTTTTAAGGCACCCATTTTACGGTAAAATCGCTCTCTTTTTTCACGAATTTCCTGCTCAGAAGAGGCGTGTTTTGGAGAGTCTATTTCAATCAACACAGGACGAATTCCCTCTGTTTCAAAAAGCAGATTTAGGCTTGTTTGGAGTAAAAAAGAGCCTACTCCTTTGGCTTGAATGTGTGGGGTAATGGCAATGTACTCGAGCAGAAAAAAGTCATCTTTTTGGGGATGATACATAATGCAAAATCCGACTATTTTTTCGTCATCATAGGCTAAAAAAATGGTGTAAAAAGGAGCATAGAGCATGGCTAAAAGAGTCTCTTGACTCTTTTGTTCGCTCAGTGGAAATGCCTTTGTGTAGATGGCGTAAAAGCCATCAAATGCTAAGGTATTTTGAGCGGTTAAACGCTTTACATGTAAAGGCATTTTTGGGTTATTTTAAAATGCGTGGCAAGGTAATACCTGTTTGACCTTGGTATTTTCCTTTTTTGTCTTTATAAGTGGTTTCACACTCGCTATCACCCTCCAAAAAGAGCACTTGCGCAATGCCTTCGTTGGCATAAATTTTTGCAGGGAGTGGGGTGGTGTTTGAAATTTCGATGGTAATGTGTCCCTCAAATTCAGGTTCAAAAGGAGTGACATTGACAATGATACCACAGCGTGCATAGGTACTTTTTCCCAGACAAATAGCTAGCACATTTTTAGGAATACGAAAGTACTCAACCGTACGAGCTAACGCAAAAGAGTTAGGTGGAACAATGCAAATGTCTCCTTCAAAATCAATGACATTTTTATCGTCAAATTCTTTAGGATCAACGACGGTCGAATTGACATTGGTGAAGATTTTAAACTCACGTCCCACACGGATGTCATAGCCGTAACTACTTACACCATAACTCACCACATCTTTGCCTACTTGCTCTTCGCAAAAAGGTTCTATCATACGCTCTTTTAGCGATTTTTCACGTATCCAACTGTCTGCTTTTAAACCCATAACTTTCCTTAAGTGATCGTATATCTTTAGTGTGGTATTATAACACACTTTATGTTATGCCAAAAAATGGCAAATTATTAGGAGAATTGTATGGATAAAAATGAAATTAGAGAGTTAATGCGTTTTTTTGATAAGAGTGATATCACAAAACTAAAAATTAAAGAGGGTGATTTTAGTATTGAGCTTCAAAAGGGATATGAATCAAACGTCATTCATACAGCCCCAATGGTTTCTGCACCCATCGCACCTGTCTCTGCCGCACCTGCACCTGCTGTTATGATGAGCGGAGAAGTGAGTGTGGATGCTGCACCTGCTGGTTTGAGTATTAAATCACCTATGGTTGGAACATTTTATAAATCTCCTTCTCCTGGGGCAGCTGCATTTGCAAAAGTAGGTGATGTGGTACGCAAAGGTCAGCCAATCGCCATTATTGAAGCGATGAAAATTATGAATGAGCTTGAAGCGGAGTTTGACTGCAAAATCTTAGATATTTTAGTTGCCGATGGTCAGCCTGTTGAGTTTGATATGCCAATCTTCTTGGTGGAGAAAGTTTAATGAAGATTGAGAAAATTCTTGTTGCAAATCGCGGTGAAATAGCCCTTCGTGCAATAAGAACCATCAAAGAGATGGGGAAACAAGCCATTGCGGTTTATTCAACAGCGGATAAAGATGCGCTTTATCTTCAACATGCTGATGCGAGTATTTGTATTGGTGGGGCAAAATCGAGCGAGAGTTATTTGAGTATTCCTGCCATTATTAGTGCCGCAGAAATTAGCGGGTGTGATGCTATCTTCCCAGGGTATGGATTTTTGAGTGAAAATCAAACCTTTGTGGAAGTGTGTCAACATCACAATATCAAATTTATTGGACCTTCTGTTGATTCCATGGTGTTAATGAGTGATAAATCCAAAGCCAAAGAAGTGATGAAAAAAGCAGGAGTACCTGTTATTTTAGGAAGCGATGGCGCACTGAAAGATGTTGCACAGGCTAAAGAGCTTGCGACTCAAATTGGGCTTCCTGTGATTGTAAAAGCCAGTGCGGGTGGCGGTGGACGTGGTATGCGTGTGGTTGAAAAGATGGAAGACCTAGAAAAATCATACCTTGCCGCTGAAAGCGAAGCGATTAGTGCGTTTGGTGATGGTACGCTTTATATGGAAAAATACATCAAAAATCCACGTCACATTGAAGTACAAGTCATTGGTGACTCTTTTGGCAATGTGGTGCATATTGGTGAGCGTGATTGTTCGATGCAAAGACGTCATCAAAAACTCATTGAAGAATCCCCTGCTATTGCACTGGATGATAAAACACGCACACGCCTTCACGAAGTGGCGGTAAAAGCAACGAAGTACATTGGCTATGAAAATGCGGGTACGTTTGAATTCCTTTTAGATGCGGATAAAAATTTCTACTTTATGGAGATGAATACACGTCTTCAAGTCGAACACTGTGTGAGTGAAATGGTGAGTGGGATTGATATCATTGAGTGGATGATTCGTGTAGCAGAGGGTGAAAAACTGTTTGAGCAAAGTGCGTTAACATTTCGTGGTCATGCTATTGAGTGTCGTATCACCGCAGAAGACCCTGTGAAATTTATTCCAAGTCCTGGAAAAATCACCAAGTATATTATCCCTGGTGGTCGCAATGTGCGTATGGATTCACATGCGTATCAAGGCTATTCTGTACCACCGCATTATGATTCCATGATTGGAAAACTTATTGTTTGGGGTGAAGATAGAAATCGTGCGATTAAGAAGATGAAACAAGCTTTAAGTGAGTTACAAATCGAGGGAATTAAAACGGTACGTGATTTTCACTTAGGAATGATGGACAATAAAGATTTTATAGAGAATAAATTCGATACAAACTATCTTTCACGCTATTAATACAAAAGGGTCGCTAAAAGAGCGACCCTTTAAAACTACTTATGGTAAACGTACGACTTTTATATTGGCAGAGGATTTGAGTTTTTCAAAATACTCTTCAATCGCTTTTTGCTCTTTCCCCTCTGATAATTTAGCATGAATATAATTTTTCGCATCGTCAAACGCAACTGTTTGTGCGTTGTGTTTATTTTTCACGAAAAACATAACATAGTTTTGGTCTGATTTGACAATGCTTGAAAAACTACTGGTCGCTGTTTTGTTCAATAACGTTGCAAGATTGGCGTCCATTTTACCTGCTTGAAAACTTCCCTCTTTAAGCTCTACATCTTTAAATGTACTCATAGGATTCTTTTTCAAACTGATAAGGCTCTCTTGATTTGCGCTGGTGTAAATCGTTACATCAAAGCCATTGGCTTGTGAAAATTCATGGAGATTTTCATCGTAATAGGCTTTGAGTTCACCATCGCTTATTTGTTGAAGTTTGTTGCTGATAATTTTACGATAGAGTTTATCACGTTTGAGTTTATTGGTAAGTTCTTCTTTGTATTCAAAAACATCCACATTTTTAGAGCGAATCATGGCGAGAAAATCGGTTGTGTTCATGTTATTGTTGGTTGCTAGTGTTTCAATGTATTGATCCACTTCATAATTTTCAACACTAATGCCTAATTTTTTAATTTCAGCTTCCTCGAGTTTTTGGCGTACCAAGATATCTAAAGCATCTTTTTTCGAGAGGTTGAAGCGTTGAGAATATTTAAAAACATCGTAAAGTGTGATAGGTTCTTTGTTAATAATTAAGGAGATTCCATCGACTGTTCCAGCGTTTGCGGGAGAGAAAAGAAGGGTCGCACCCAAAGTTACAAAAGTTAACACCTTTAATTTAATCTTCATTCATAATCCTTTGTTTTAAGAAAACTCGCTATATAATCACTGCGTATTAATAATGTAAGAAGCCCCAAATGATAACATTTTTTTGAACAAAATAAATTAAAAAGATGTTTTTTTATAGGGTTTCTTTCGAAAAATTTGTTCACTGCGTAACAAAATGATACATAATTTTGACATAATTAAAAGGTTTGATGGTATGGTTGTGACACGTTTTGCCCCAAGTCCTACAGGGTATTTGCACATTGGTGGACTTCGAACGGCGCTTTATAGTTACCTTTGGGCAAAAAGAAACAATGGAAAATTTTTGTTTCGTATTGAAGATACCGATTTGGCACGTAACTCCAAAGAAGCCGCAGAGGCGATCGTAGAAGCGTTTAAATGGGTTGGTTTAGCACATGAGGGTGAGATTGTTTATCAGTCTGAGCGATTTGATCTCTACAAAAGCTATGTTCAAAAGCTTTTAGAAGAGGGAAAAGCCTACAAATGTTATATGAGTAAAGAAGAGTTAGATGCGCTTCGTGAGGCACAAATGGCACGTAAAGAGCGTCCTCGCTATGATGGGCGTTACCGTAATTTTACAGGCACACCACCAGCGGGGGTTGAGCCTGTGATTCGTATTAAAGCGCCAACGAGCGGTGTTATTTCGTTTGTCGATGGTGTCAAAGGCGAAGTCTCTTTTAATGCCAGTGATATGTTAGATGATTTTATTATCGCTCGTAGTGATGGTACGCCAACGTATAATTTTGTGGTTGTCATTGATGATGCGCTGATGGGCGTGAATGAAGTCATTCGTGGGGATGACCATCTTTCTAATACTCCCAAACAGATTATTTTGTATCAGGCTTTAGGATTTGATGTTCCTAAGTTTTACCATGTGCCAATGATTTTAAATCCTGAGGGTAAAAAGCTCTCAAAACGTGATGGCGCAGTCGATGTGATGGAGTACAAACGTGAGGGGTATTTGCCTGAAGCGCTTTTGAATTTCCTCATTCGTTTAGGATGGAGTCATGGTGATCAAGAAATTTTCTCTTTTGATGAGATGAAAGAATGGTTTGACCCTAATAACATCAATAAATCAGCATCTGCCTACAATCAAGAAAAACTGTTGTGGCTTAATGCCCATTATATTAAACAAGCAAGTTATGAGCGTTTAATCGAAGAATTACGCTTTTTTGATGTTGATTTATCTTTACATGTAAAGAAAACGTTACTGATTGACGCACTTAGAGATAGAGCTAAGACCTTAGTGGAGTTTGCAAACTTAACAAAACAGATTTTGGAAGCACCAATATGTTACGATGAAAAAGCAGTTGAGAAGTTTCTCAACAACGATACAGTCATACTTTTAGAACATTATTTTGAGGCATTAAAAAATGAAAAAATGCTGCAAGAAGCGAGTGAATTTGAAACATTTACGAAAGCATTTTTAGAAGAGCGTGGTTTAAAACTGAAAGATTTAGCACAAGCCATTCGCATTGCGATGGTAGGAAGCTCCGTGAGCCCTTCCATTTTTGAAGTTTTAGAAATTATTGGATACGCAGGTGTGATTGAGAGAATAGAAAAATTAATATCTTTTAAAAGGAGTTAGGTGTGAGTAAAGGAAAAGTAACCAAAGAGGAATCGTTAGCGTACCACATAGGTGGAAAAATCGAGATTAATGTGAAATCACGTTGTGATACAGCGAGAGATTTGTCTATGGCATACACCCCAGGTGTTGCGCATCCGTGTTTAGAGATTGAAAAAGATAATGAATTGGCGTACCAATATACCAATAAGGGAAATCTCGTTGCGGTTATTTCTGATGGTACAGCGGTTTTAGGCTTAGGCGATATCGGTGCGATTGCGGGTAAGCCTGTTATGGAAGGAAAATCTGTTCTTTTCAAAAAATTTGCCAACGTTGATGCCTTTGATATTGAATTAGACGAACATGATGCTGATAAAATCGTCGAGATTTGTAAAGCACTTTCTCCAACGTTTGGTGGTATTAACCTTGAAGATATTAAAGCGCCTAAATGTTTTGATATTGAGCAAAAACTTCAAGCATGTGTGAATATTCCTGTTATGCACGATGACCAACATGGAACAGCGATGATTACGAGTGCGGGTTTAATTAATGCGCTTGAAATCAGTGGTAAAAAAATCGAAGAGATGAAGATTGTTGTCTCTGGTGCGGGTGCGGCTGGTATTGCATGTGCAAAAATGTATAAACTCTTAGGTGCTAAAAACATTGTGATGATTGACACTAAAGGTGTGATTCATTCAGGTAGAACAGACTTGAACAAATACAAAGCAGAATTTGCACTTGAAACCAGTGATAGAACGTTAGAAGATGCAATGAAAGGCGCAGATATGTTCTTAGGTCTCTCCGCTCCTGGTGTTGTGACTCAGGATATGGTTAAGTCTATGAATCCTTACCCCATCATTTTTGCTCTAGCAAACCCAACACCAGAAATTTTACCAGAAGAAGTCTATGCGGTAAGAGATGATGTCATGATGGGAACAGGTCGAAGTGACTATCCAAATCAGGTCAATAACGTTTTAGGTTTCCCTTTTATCTTTAGAGGTGCCCTAGACGTTAAAGCCACTAAAGTTACTGAAGGTATGAAAATGGCAGCTGCGGTTGCGTTGGCAAAACTGGCTAAAGAAGAAGTACCTGAGTATGTTAAAGCAGCGTACAATGGTGAGGATTTGAAGTTTGGTTACAACTACATTATTCCAAAACCATTTGATAGACGTGTGTTGGTATGGGTTAGTGCAGCGGTTGCGGAAGCGGCGATTAACGATGGTGTTGCACGTGTAGCAGATTTTGATATTGGTCTTTACAAAAGAGACCTTCAAGAAATTATTGATGCAGAGCAAAAATAGATGAAAAACGTCCACGTCATCAAACACCCTTTGATTGAGCATAAACTCTCGATTTTAAGAGATGAGAAAACAGAACCCTTTCAATTTAGACTTTTGGTAGATGAAATCTCATACTTAATGTTGTTTGAGGCGACACGTGATTTGCCTTTGCGCTTTGTGCGTGTGCAAACACCTGTGGCGGTTGCGAATGCTCAAAAATTGGATGCAAAGATTATGATTTGCCCCATTTTACGAGCAGCGCTTGGTATGCTTGATAGCGTTTTTAAGTTGATTCCTGATGCCAGTGTTGGATTTTTGGGTTTTCAGCGCAATGAAAAAACGCTTGAGCCAGAGTTTTATTATGCGAAACTTCCAGCCGATCACAAAGAGCGTACAGCGATTATTATTGATCCGATGTTTGCTACAGGCGGTACGGCCATTGATGCGGTGAATTTTTTGAAACAAAAAGGAATTCAAGATATTCGCTTTTTAGCGCTTGTCTCTGCTCCTGAAGGTTTAAAACGCTTTGCTGAGGTTCATCCAGACGTACCTGTGTATACAGCGTGTATTGATGATGGTTTGAATGAAAATGGCTATATTGTCCCCGGTCTTGGCGATGCGGGAGATAGAGTGTTTAATACAGAAGGCGCTTCATCGTAATTGTTACATGTAAAGCAGGATTTCCTGCTTTACATCTTTTTTAATGCTCTTTTTCTCTTAAAAATTCCAGTACATTTTCTTCTGGCATAGGTTTAGAAATCAAATACCCCTGAATGTAGCGACATCCAATCTGCTCTAAAAATTTGCATTGCTCTTCTGTTTCGACTCCTTCAACAATGACATTGACATTAAAATTTTTGCCTAAGGCTAAAACCGATTGGGTAATGGCGATATCGCTTTGTGAGTCTGGAAGGTCTTGAACAAAAATACGGTCTAGTTTTAATTTATTCAAAGGTAAGACTTTGAGGTATTGAAGCGAGGAGTAGCCACTTCCAAAATCATCCAATGCAATGCAAAAACCGTATGTTTTAAGTGCTGCTAGTTTTTGCGAAACTTCTTCGATATTTTCTAAAAAGAGACTCTCCGTGACTTCTAAACAGACCAGTTGCGCTCGAAGGGTAGAAGCTTCTAAGGCGTGAATTAAACTCTCTTGAAAGGGAGCAACACTAAATTGCACAGGAGAAATATTGATAGAGACGAACAGCTCTCTTCCTAGGGCTTCATTGAGTTTTTTTATAAAATGAAAGACAGAAATAAAGAGGTTACTACTTGCTTCTGCAATCATTTTTGTCTCTTCCATAACAGATAAAAAGGTGTCAGGGAAGTAGGTAACTCCTTTATAATTCCAGCGCATCAAGGCTTCAAGTCCAATGATTTCCTTTTTTTGGAGGTCATAAATGGGTTGGTAGTGCATGAAAAATTCATGCTTTTCGACGGCTTTTTTAAGGCGTTCTTCGAGCTTAACACTCTCCTTAATAAAATCACTGAGTGCGGTGGTAAAAATTTCGTATGAACCTCTCCCATTTGTTTTAGAGCGATACATGGCGATATCTGCGTTTTTGAGCAGGGTTTTCATTGTATCGCCATCGTTGGGGTAGTACGTAATACCGATGCTTGTTGAGGTTGAGATGGTTCTGCCCTCAAGATAAAAGGGTTGAGATAAAGCGGCAATGATGCCTTTTGCAACACTGATGGCTGTTTCGTAATGCGTTATATCTTCTAAAATTACCAAAAATTCATCACCGCCCAAACGGCAGACCGTATCGCTTTGGGAGCAGAGTGCTTGAATTCTTTTTGCGACTTCAATCAGCAACAAATCTCCAATATCGTGTCCTAGGGTATCATTAATATTTTTAAATTTATCGAGATCTAAAAAGAGAACACTCACCAAACGTCGACGTGATTTGGCATTGGTAATGGCATGTTGGAGCCTGTCATAAGCTAATGTTCTGTTGGCAAGTTTTGTGAGAGGATCGTAATACGCTTGTTGATGTAACTTTTCCTCATTGTGTTTGAGAACAGAAATATCATGTTGAATAAAAACGATGTAAGAGATGTGCCCTTCACGATTTAAAATAGGATGAATAATCAGTAAAGCTGGATAGAGCGTACCATCTTTACGTTTATTCCAAAGTTCACCCTGCCATGCTGTATTGGAAAATACGGTATCCCATATCTCTTTGTAGAGTGAGTCTGGGTGTTTGTAAGAGCGTAAAAGGCGGATATCTTGACCGAGAACTTCATGAGGTGCATAGTGTGTCATAGCACTAAAGGCATCGTTTATTTGAAGCACAATGCCCTCTAAATTGGTAATAGCGATTCCTTCAATGGTATTGGAGAAAATTTTGGCAAAGATTTCGAGTTTTTCCTCTTGCTCTTTTTTAATGTCAAGTTGTTCTTGAATGGTTTGATTGAGTAAAAGAAGCTCTGAGGTGCGCTCTTGTACCTTTTTTTCTAAAGAAGCATTGAGGGTCATCACCGTATCCATATACCCTTTAAGAGAGTGAGCCATCTGGTTAAATGCGTTTGCGAGGATGCCAATTTCATCATTGGATTCGACATTGATGTGATACGTTAAGTTGTTTTTGGCGAATTCGTTGGAGCCTTTTAAGAGGGCGTCAAGACGTTTTCGTAAGTGGTTTGAGAGCCACATAGCAATTAAAATCATGAAAAAGATGAGCAAGAGGGTTGAGTAAGTTAGCTCATCCATAACGCTTTTGACATGTTTGCTGGTTTCCTCTTCTGCTTGGGTCATCATCGTGTCAATTTCGCCTAATTTGTTTTGAACAATGCCTTCTAAGTTCTCTTTGGTTGCATTGGCAGCTTTGTGAAATTCATCGACATTAGCACCTATGGTCACAAACCCAAATCCTCGAGGCGTTGAGCCGTATTGCCCTGTGTAGTAGGGGATGGTGGCTGCGGTGGTAAGTTTCCAAACATTGCTCCAAAAGATAATAAACGAGCCAAGATCACTGTTCTCCGTGAGTTGCATCCAGCCTTGACATTGCGGGGCAAAGTTGAGATAGCGACAATCAAGCCCTAATTCTCCTTTTTTAATCTGCTCAAGGTTGGGTTTTTTCTCTAAACTTTGCTCATGAAAGAGTGGATAACTTTTTAGGAAGGTGTGAATATTGGAGACATTGGATTCGTTAAAAGCGTTTGTGAGGTCTTGACTGAGCCATGGAGTGGCATATTCGCCACTTTTTTCATCAAAGCCTACAATAAAATAATCCCTCGCATGGGAGATATTTCGTCCTTTATAATCCCACATAAAAGCATAATTTCCCTCACCTGCATCAGGAATATCTGTTTTTGAGTATGCAAGGGGATCAACAGTATCGGTAAATTCCATGATGTGTCGATGATCGAGTGCTAAAGAGAGATAGCCTATCTTTTTATCACCTTCATACACAGGTGTGACAAAACGAATAATGCCCTCAAAGCGTTTACCTTTAGGATTCTCTTTACCTGCATAGGCATGATTTTCTGGCTCAAATGCAATCCCTGCTTTTTGGGCAGTTTCTGGGGAAAAAGTGCCAATAATACGGCTAGGAATGTATTTTCCAATGACTTCAGAGACATAAATCTCATTTTTTTTCAAAGAGGAGAGATGTTTAAAGTAGTTTTCTGCTTTTAAGTAGGTGTTTGATTTTTGGGCAACATTGACTTTATTGGGGCTTAGGGAGGAGATTTTGATTTGCTCATTGCCTTTTAAATCTAAAAAAGTAATCTCTTTATAAAGAGGAATGGCTTTGGATTGAAACGGTTTAGGGTCAATACGTTGAAACTCTCGTTTGTTATCGGGAAGTTTTGCTTCATTAAAATATGTTTCGAGCTCATTTTGTGTTTGGTAGACCCATTTTTTTTCATGCTCATCATAAACATATTTTTGGGTATCCACATCCATAATATAGCGTTTTTTTGTCTCTAAAAACGTTTGATACATTTCAGGATTGGGTTTTGATTGGGATAAAAAAAGCAGGTCATGATCTCGCTCATAGAGGAAATTAGCGACTGCTTGTGCGATTTGAGTGGAGAGAATTTCGAGTGAATTTTGCGATTTTTTATCCAGAGCTAAGATACTATCTTCGACGGCAATGGTAGCCGTAGACGTGACAACTTCTTGTGCGGTCTTTTTAATGGCAAGGGTATTTGTGTTCAAAAAAGTGTAGAGTTCATTAATGCCAAAAAGCGCTATCATAGAGATAAGAATGACAGGAATCACCTTAATAAAAACGAAGATAATAATAAGTTTAGTTTTAATGTTGAGGTCTTTAAATGCTTTCATCATAGCCCACTTTAATCGTCAAAGAATTTCTTTTTCCTCATTATACTCATAGTTGTGTTAGTTTGGCGTTGTATGAAAGAAGAGAAAAAAATAAACAGAGGCTACCGCCAAAAGATTTGATATACAGGGGTAGTGGTGTCACTTTTGCCATCAAATCTTTTGAACTTAAGCTTAAGTTCAAAAGTATATAATAGACCGATAGTTTATAAAAGGATACAGATGCCAAAAATGGTCAATAAAGAGGAAAAAATAGATTTTATTTGTGATGAAGCGTATAAAATGTTTGCAGACATTGGAATTGAAGCTTTTTCTTTAAATCAATTTATTGTAAGTATCAACATGTCAAAAGGGCAGTTTTATCACTATTTTTCTACAAAAGAGCAGTTGATATACCAAGTGATGTCCAAAAAAGTGTTTGAATTAAATGCGCATATTATCGAAGTGTGTAAGCATAAAAAGAGTTTTATGGAAAAATTAAATCTTTTGTTTGCCATCTATATGAGTGAGGAAGCGTATTATACAGATTTTAGGAAACTGATGGTAGATACGATGCATTTGTATATCAACTCTCATGATAGCACGATACGAGAATTTAACACTACGATGTACCAAACAGTTTTTGCCATTTTAGACGAGATTTTTGATGAAGAGATACAAAAAGACAATTTTCATAAAGACGCAAAATCTATTGCTAAATCCATTTGCGCAACCGCAGATGGGATGTTTTTACAATCGTTAATGGTTGATAACTATGATTTGAAAGTAGAGTTATCAAACTACTTTTTAGAAATTGAAAAATTATTGAAAAAAAAGTAGGCATAACCGTATGAATGTCACCAAAGACAATATAGCATCCATCTTTTTCCAATACTCCATCCCCTCAGTAATGGGAATGTTGGCTATTTCATCCGCAAACATTGTTGATGGATTTTTTATAGGTAATTATGTAGGCGACTTTGGGCTTGCGGCAATTAACATCAGTTTACCTATTTTCTCGTTTTTGTTTGGGTTTGCTTTGATGTTGGCAATTGGGAGCAGTGTCCTCGCAGGCAAATTCATAGGTGAAGAAAACGTTAAAAACGCTTCTCTTATTTTTAGCAAAACGATTGTTACTATCACGCTTTTTAGCTTTTTAACTTCGAGTGTTTTATTTTTAAATATTAAGACACTTTTACATTTTTTTGGTGCAGATGAAAACTTGGCAAAAATTGCAATCGAGTATTTGTCTATTATGTTGCTTTTTATTCCTTTTTTGATGATTGGGGTTGTTTTAGATTATTTTGTAAGGGTTGATAATCGACCAAATCTTGCTTTTATAGCTTTACTTTTCAGTGCTCTTATCAATGTGCTGTTGGATTGGTTTATGATTGTTTATCTACAAAAAGGTATTTTTGGAGCAGCCTTAGCAACGGGTATTTCGCAACTTATTTTGTTGTTTATTTTATTGCCTCATTTTTTCTCAAAAAAAGCAACACTTCAATTTGTAAAACCAATAGGAAGTTACGCACACATTCTTAAAGCTTTTTACAATGGGGCTTCAGAGTTTGTTAATGAAATTTCAATAGGCATCATGACGTTAGTTTTTAACTACGTGATGATAAAAAATTTCGGTATGGAAGGGATTGCCGCATTTACGGTTATCAATTATCTATTATTCATTGGCGTGATGATAAGTTTTGGTATCAGCGACTCCTTGCAACCCATCATTAGTAAAAATTTTGGAGCCAAAGAGCACAAAAGAATAGGAGCATTTTTAAAATTAGCTTTTATCGCTACTAGTTTGGTTGGTGTCGTTATGATACTCTTACTCCTTTTTGTGCCAGATACCTTAGCAGATATTTTTTTAGAAGAGAGCAATGATACAACAAAACAAATTGTTCTTAGTTTTGCTACATACTTATGGATAATTTTTCTTTTTGATGGTATTAATTTGGTGATTTCTGCTTATTTAACAGCGATTCATAAACCCTTGGCTTCTATGGTAATTGCGCTATCAAGAAGTTTGATTTTTCCTGTATTTTTTATAGTGATGTTACCTTTTGTATTTGATAAAAACGGAATATTTATGGCAATACCGATGGCTGAAGCGGTTAGTTTTATAATCGCAATGAGTTTATTTAGAAAATTTAGCCCTCAAAATTTAGGAGAACTCAATGAATCATCATAAAAATGAATTAAATATTGCTCTTAGGATTGTACACGCATCAGAATTTGAAAAATTTAAGGGTGATTTGCAAAGTGCTTTTAGCGTATCCGCAGAAAAAGAGTTTGGTCATACGCTTGATGAACCGATTCCCTCTGATGAAGATATTGAAGAGTCCATTCTTGCTCAGGGTGCCATCGTCTATTGGATAGAGGCAAATCAAGAAATTGTCGGCGGTGCAGTTGTTATAATCGACGAAGCCACACAGCATAACTCCCTCTCTTTTTTCTTTATCTCAACAAAGAATCAGAGTCGTGGCGTTGGGCTTCTTGCATGGAAAGCTATTGAAGAAGCGCATCCAAATACGAAGATTTGGGAAACAGTTACCCCCTACTTTGAGAAAAGAAATATACATTTTTACGTCAATAGATGCGGCTTCAGAATCGTTGAGTTTTACAATAAGCTCACCCCCGATCCACACCAGGATACGACTACTTTTCAAGATGATGATGAGGATGACGAGATGTTTAGATTTGAGAAAGTGATGAAATGATACGAGGCTACTTTAACGAATTTGAGCAATAAAACTTTTACATGTAAAGAAAAAGTAAACTCTGAACATTGATTTGTTATGAGAGAATTACCTTTACATGTAAAACGGGCATAAGCCCGTTTTATTACACAGCCCCTTGGTCAATCATCGCGTCAGCGACTTTTCGAAATCCTGCGATATTGGCTCCTAGCATCAGGTTGCCTTCATCTCCGAACTCTTTAGAAGTGGCATAAGAGAGCTCAAAAATGGATTTCATGATATGGCGTAGTTTGTTGTCTACTTCAGCAAAACTCCATTTTTGCATACTCGCATTTTGGCTCATTTCGAGTTGACTGGTGGCGACTCCGCCTGCGTTAGCCGCTTTGGCTGGTCCAAATAAAATCCCATTTTTTTGCATATAAGCAATGGCATTTAGGGTGCTTGGCATATTGGCACCTTCATTGACCAAATGGCATCCGTTGGCGTGGAGTATTTGTATATCTTCAAGATTGAGCTCATTTTGCGTGGCACTTGGGAACGCCGCAAAACATGGGATACTCCAAACGGCATTGGTACCTTCTTTGTACTCACTTCGTGGAATATACGTTGCATGTGGATGAACTTTGAGATACTCTCTTAAATCGTTTCTAGCAACTTCTTTAATACTTTTGAGTGAGTTTAAATGAATACCATTTTTGTCGTAAATCATCCCTTTAGAATCACTACATGTCACAGGGAGTGCACCTAATTCATAGAGTTTTTGAATGGTATAAATGGCAACGTTCCCAGAACCTGAAATTGTGCATGTTTTGCCTTTTAAGGTTTCGCCTTGTTTATTTAAGATGTTCTCCGCAAAATAGACCGAGCCAAATCCTGTGGCTTCTGTGCGTGCGAGTGAACCACCCCAATTAATACCTTTGCCGGTTAAAATACCTTCATAGCGGTTAGTAAGACGTTTATACATACCAAACATATAGCCAATTTCTCGACCTCCCACGCCAATGTCACCTGCTGGAACGTCAATGGTTTCGCCAATGTGTTTGGAGAGTTCTACCATAAAAGATTGACAAAAGCGCATGATTTCACCCTCGCTCTTTCCTTTAGGGTCGAAGTCACTGCCTCCCTTTCCCCCACCAATGGCAAGTCCTGTCAGTGAATTTTTGAAAATCTGCTCAAATCCTAAGAATTTGATAATGCTTAAATTTACACTAGGATGAAAGCGAAGCCCACCTTTGTAAGGTCCTATGGCATTGTTAAATTGGACACGGTAGCCGATATTGGTGCGAATTTTTCCCGCATCATCGATCCATGGAACACGAAAAATAATTTGACGATCAGGGATAATGAGTCGTTCAAGAATGTTGTGTTTTGTGTACTTTGAATCCGAAACGAGCAACGGTTCAAGAGAGCTTAGAACCTCTTTGACGGCTTGATAAAATTCATCTTGTTCAGGGGTGCTGTGTTTGGTTGCTTTGAGTGCATCTTCGATAAAATTTTCCATCTACTTCCTTGTGAGCGTATGTGCTTTTTTTAGAAACATAAAGAGTGCTTTTTGCTCTTTCTTCTCAATAGTATAACTGATGAGTTTGAGATACTCTAAAATATCTTTTTCACTAATGCCTCGCTCTTTCGCATAATGTTGCAAAATGTAACGGGGAATTTTAATGGGTTTACGTACAAATTGTGTGGCGAGGTTTTTGTAAAAGGTCTGTTTTGTATTGATACAAAATCGTGCAAATACAAACGGAAGATGGTATTTTTCATGCCATACTTGTGCTAAATCAACATAACTGTTAGGATTTTCAAGGTAAAGTTTTAGTGCTCTATCTCCGATAAAAACTTCCCCTTCGACACCTAAAACACGTGAGAGCATATTTGATGTTGCAGAAGCTGGATCTGTTTTTCGCTCCCCTTTTTTTACGATTACACTTTTTACATTTTTTTGCGCCACGATGCCTACATGTAACGGGGTAATGGTCTTGCGTTTGCTCTCAATACTCGAGATAAATGCCGCATCAACTCGGCGTTTGCGCAATTTACGGTTAATGATAGCAGGAACATTTTTATGGTGTTCAGATGAGCGTTTAAAGGCACTGGGGAGAGAGGATTGCTTCAAAAAGACGTGAAACGGAAGGAGATTAATATAGTCTATTTTCCCAAAAATCATCAAGGCTCCTTTTTTAAGGTCAAGGATTATAACGTGAAGAAGCTTAATGGGGATAAGGTATTTTATACCCAAAAAGCGGTAGAATAAAACAAAAATTAACAGAAGGATATTACGAAGCGATGATTGAGTCACTTTTGAGCGTAGAGTCATTAGTAGCGTTGTTAACGCTTACAGCATTAGAGATTGTTTTAGGCATTGATAATATTATTTTCATTGCTATTTTGGTTGGAAGATTGCCTGCGCATCAGAGGGATAAGGGGCGTGTGTTTGGATTGGCATTGGCGATGCTGACACGTATTGCACTTTTACTCTCTTTATTTTGGATTATGAAGCTTACCAATCCTTTGTTTACCATTTTTTTACAAGAGATTTCAGGGCGTGATTTGATTTTGATTATAGGTGGTCTTTTCTTACTGGCTAAGTCAACGATGGAGATTCACCATGGTATTGAAAATGCGGGAGAAGAAGAGAAAGAACTGAAAAAAACACCTCGTAATTTTTTCAATGTTTTAATTCAAATTGCCATCTTAGATATTGTCTTCTCGTTAGACTCTGTTATTACTGCGGTGGGAATGGCAAATGATGTGCTTATTATGATTATTGCTGTGGTGATTGCTGTGGGTGTCATGATGGTGGCGAGTAAAAGTATTTCTAATTTTATTGATGCCAATCCAACGATTAAAATTTTAGCGCTTTCGTTTTTGATTTTGGTGGGTGTTACGTTGATTGCTGAGGGATTAGATTTGCATATCTCTAAAGGGTATGTTTATTTTGCGATGGCATTCTCGTTGGCGGTTGAGTCGATTAATATTTACAGTAGAAAAAAACAGATTAAAGAAGATACCAAATCACTTTGAGAGCTTTGCTTGAAAAGTGTGATAGGAATTTAAAATAAAGCACGAAAGTGCGTGGGCTTTGCGCCGAGCAAAACACAGCGTTAGCGTAACTTTGAGAGCTTTGCTTGAAAAGTGTGATAGGAATTTAAAATAAAAAAGAGGTCAGATGTTTTCGTTTATACGTTCTTCAAACGCATCGTTTGCCATTGATTTAGGGACGAACAATACCCTTGTGTATCAACCACATAAGGGTATTATTTTAGAAGAGCCTACCTCTATTGCGTTTGATTCGAAGCGACGCTCTTTTTTTGAATGTGGTGAGAGTTCTAAACGGATGGTTGGCAAAAATCCAAAAAATATTGAGATTATGCAACCGCTTTCTAAAGGTGCGATTTCAAATTTAACCGTAGCAAAAGCGTATATTAAAGAGGTCATCGCCCGTATTTCACGCAAGAATTTTTTAAAACCGCATATTGTGGTGAGTGTTCCGAGTGATTTAAATGTGATGGAACGCAATGCGGTGATTGAAGCGGGGCGTGAGGGGGGAGCTAAAAGTGTACAGCTGATTAAAGACCCTTTAGCCGCAGCGCTAGGTTCTCATCATGCGGTGGAAAAACCTCAAGGCGTTTTAGTTTTGGATGTGGGAGCGGGTGTCAGTGATATCTCCTTGCTTTCACTAGGGGGCATTGTGATGTCCAAATCGCTTCGTATGGCGGGTAATGACATTGACGAGGCGATTATTGAGTATTTTAAAGCCTCAAAGCGTGTGCTTATCTCTCCTTTAGATGCGGAGCGCATCAAACATGAGCTTGGAAATCTGTTTAAAGAAGAAGAGAAAGTGTTGAATGTCAGTGTGAAAAATCTCATTACCCGTTTGCCTGAGACTTTTTATGTGAGTTCTTTGGACGTTCATCAAGCTATTTTGCCCATTGCGGATAAAATAGTTAGGTTAACACACAGTATGCTCTCTGAACTTCCCCCTGTGTTTGCTCAGGATATTTACGATCGAGGTATTGTTCTAACTGGAGGCTCGTCGATGCTTAAAGGATTAGATGCTTACCTCTCTTCTAAGTTAGAGATTGCGGTCAATCCCGTGGAAAATCCTCTGCACAACATCATTTTAGGAGCGGGGCGTGTCATCGAAGAGGAGCGTTATGGGAGCCTTTTAGGGGCTTAATTAGCGTGAGGCGAGGGTTTTTGCTAAGGCTCTTTGAATGCGCTCGTATTGTTTATCGAGGGGATGGGTGTTTTTCTCTGAGGATTCAACAAAGGCTTTAGCCTCAGCGTAGCGTTTTTCCCAAAGATCAATCTCTTTGTTTTTATTGCTTAGGCGCATTTCACTCTCTTCTGCACTTTTGCGTGTTTTATTTTTTTCACTTAAAAAAGTATCCTCTTTTTTAAAGAGTTTTGCCATCAATGCTTTGCGTCCTACAACAGTTTCGACTCCATTTTCGCTAAAGGTTACCTCTTCCGCCGAGCTCTCTTCTAGTTTATCAATGGTGCGATGAATCTGAGCAATTTTCTCTTCAATGGCTTTTAGGTGATTCTGAATGGCATTCATCTCTTGTAAAATCTCTTTTTGGTCGAGTTTGAGCGCTTCAAGTTTCTTTTTCATGGTAATCAGGGCATTTCTCTTATCGTAGAGCGCTTGTTTGGCTTTTTTATGTTGAAGCATCGTAGAGCGAATGGTGGTGATGTTCCACGCATGGTTGCTCTCATCTAAAATAGGATTGGGTTTGTGACGATTCCCTTTGGAGTCAATCGTTTCATGCACACTAAAGGCACTTAAAAATTCGATGGCTTTACGATCGGTGTTAGAAAAATGAAAGAGAATATCTTGCGCAATAAGAAGCATCATATCATCAAAAAGTTCACGTAAAAGGTAGAAACTAAACCCCCGAATTGTTTTAAGCTCTTCAAAATGAGTCTGTAAAATGACAACGGTTTCAACGAGATTAACCAGTACGGGGATAAAAACACGCTTGAAAGAGGCAGGTGTTAACTTTCGAAAGCTAAGGTTTTCTTCCATAACAAAGTGCAAAAGGTCTAAAATGGCTTTTTTATATTCATCGTTAGGGAAAAACTGCTTTTTGTACTGTTCAAGAAGGGCAGGTTCTATCCCACAAGCTCTTCGGTCTGAACTCTCTCCTTCATTTTGAGGAAGTTGAAAAAAGAGTTTAATATAAACGCCACCTTCAACAAAAAGCACCAAATCATTGGGCTGAAGCTCTAAATGCTGGATGATTTTTTCACGCAAAAAATCTTTGTAAGAAGCGTAATGTTTTGGGAGTTTACAGTTGTTCATAAGGGCGATGATTTCGACCATCTCGCTGTCTTCAAATCCATAAAGGGTTTCGTGAATTTTATGTGCTTCGATAGGAAAATTTTGAAAGAAGTGATCGACTCTCTCCTCAACTTCGCTCAAAGAGAGGGCACTGTTTTCAAAATTTTCTATTGATTCTTCCATATTTTATCCGTCATAAAAATGTTTTTAGGATTTATTGTATCAAAAAGACGTTGCAAATGCGTTGCATTTATAACATATCAAGATATATTGATATGTTATGGAGAATTATGGTATGCTTTCGCATTCTTACATGTAAAAGGTTTTAAGATGAAAAAAGTGTTGATTTTGTGTACGGGAAACAGTTGCCGAAGCATCATCGCAGAAGCGCTGGTGAATGCGAAGTTAGAAGGCATTGAAGCTTACAGTGCGGGGGTTCGTGCGAGTGGAAAAGTCAATGCGTATGCGAAAAGAGTCTTAGAAGAAGAGGGCATTTGGAAGGATTCGTACTATTCTAAAACAGTGGATGAAGTCTTACATGTAAACTTTGATTTGGTGGTGACAGTGTGTGACCATGCGAACGAGACGTGCCCCATGTTTCCTAAAGCGATTCCTAAAATTCATGTGGGATTTTCTGATCCTGATGGGAAAGATTATGGGGCGTTTATTCTTACATGTAAAGCCATTGAAGCAGAACTTTTACCGATTATCAAAGAAAAAATTATTTTCTGAGGAGAAAAAGATGGATAATTATATTCGTAGCCTCGATATAAGGGCTATTGTCAGTGATAATGTTAAGGCAGATGGTTTTAGAGCACTGTGCAATTACACTCAAGACCTTCATTTGGAAGCTTAGAGATGGAGTATTTACTTTATTTTGGGGTGACGCTGGTTATCTCAACTCTCTTTTCCATTGGAGGAACAGGTTCGGCAGTAGCACTCATTCCTGTGCTTAGTTTTTTAGGGGTAGGATTTGACCTTGCCAAAGCGGTCGGTTTGTTTGCCAACACAGCTTCAACGATAGGTGCATCGGTGATGAATGCCCTACGCAAAAGCATTGATGTCAAGCACGTCTTACCGTTTGTTTTAATGTCAGTAGTCTGTTCCCCTTTGGGTGCGTATGTCTCAACACGCATAGATGTCCATTGGGTGAAAATCCTTTTTGCTTTGTTCTTACTGTTTAGCGCCACGATGATGTTCATACAAAAGAAAAAAGGAGCATTCACCTATACGAAAATGTGGTTTATGGTGTGTATGGGTGGCATTGTTGGTTTTTTAAGTGGACTTTTGGGTATCGGTGGGGGAGCGATGATTATTCCTTTGTTGATTTATTTAGGATATGACGCAAAACAGACAGCCATTACCGTTAGTTTTATGATTCCATTTTCGACCCTTTCTGCTTTTATCACCTATGTTTATCTTATTGAGATAGATTGGATTTTGTTGGGTGTGGTTGCCATTGCGGCAGCTCTTGGGGGTGTGCTTGGCAATTATATTATGATTTTTAAACTCAGCGTTGAGCAGACACGAAAGTTTATCGCTTTGTCGTTGTATCTACTTGGGTTTAAAATGCTTTATACATTAATGGTATAAGAAGGAGTTCAGCGATGTTTGAGTGGTGGGAGACGTTGAGTGCTTGGCTGGTTTTTTATTTGTTTGGATTAGAAAAAGGCTTACAGCTTGGTGAAGCGGTGCACTTTTTTCTCTACGATACCCTTAAAATTTATATACTTTTAGTGATGATTATTTTTGCGGTGAGTTTTTTGCGTACTTATTTCAATACCGAAAAAGTACGGGTCTATTTGCAAGGAAAGAGTGAGTTTAGTGGCAATATTTTAGCCTCCCTCTTTGGCATTATTACCCCATTTTGTAGTTGTTCGGCGATTCCTCTTTTTTTAGGGTTTATGCAAGCGCGCATTCCTATGGGCATTACCTTTAGTTTTCTCATCTCCGCACCTCTCAATAATGAAATTGCCATTGCAATGCTCTTTGGGCTTTTTGGTTGGAAGATTACGGCACTCTATATTGGGTGTGGACTTTTGGTGGCGATTTTGGGGGGATTTATCATTGGAAAATGCAAGCTAGAAAAATATGTTCTGATTCCAGTTACACCTATGAGTGGGGATTTGGAAGATATTGAAATTAAGATGAGCATAAAAAAAAGAGCCAAAGATGCATGGGCATATACCATAGATATTTTCAAAAAAATATATCTTTATGTGCTGATGGGTGTGGGCATTGGGGCGTTTATTCACGGGTATATTCCTACTGAATTTATCGCCAATTATGCAGGCGGTGATGCGTGGTATGCGGTGCCTTTGGCGGTATTACTCGGCATTCCCATGTATTCCAATGCAGCGGGGGTTATGCCTTTAATTGAAGTGTTAACAGGAAAAGGAATGTTGCTTGGAACAGCGCTTAGTTTTATGATGGCGATTACGGCGCTAAGCTTACCTGAGGCGATGATCCTCAAGCGCATTTTACATGTAAAGCTTATTGCGCTCTTTTTTGGCGTCGTGGGATTTGGAATTTTGGTGGTAGGCTATCTTTTTAATGCGATTTTATAAGGAGAAACAATGAAAATCGAAATTTTAGGAACAGGGTGTGCGAAGTGTGCTTCGTTGTACGAAAACACGAAAAAAGCCGTGGCGCAAAAAGGCATCTTTGCACAGATTGAAAAAGTGGAAGATATAGTGAAAATCATGGAGTATGGTGTCACGTCTACGCCTGCGTTGGTGGTGGATGGCAAGGTGCGAAGCAGTGGAAAGCTCCTAAGTGTTGAGGAAATTTTGGCGTTGGTGTGAAATCATTTTGTGTTATAATCGTGCATTCGAAGGAGTGCCTTATGCGGTTAAAAACAAAAGTGGTTGTGATTATTGCGGGTTTGTTGTTGGGTGTTTCGATTTTAGGGTCGTTGTTTAATTATCTTAAAAGTGTCAATGAGACGCAAGCGCAACTGCAAAACACCTCTTTGCCCCTTTCGGTGGATAATATCTATACCGAAATTCAACAGCGCATGATTGAGCCATTGCTTGTCTCCTCGCTGATGGCGCACGATACTTTTATGCGGGATTGGATTATGGAGGGAGAGGGCGACATGAATGGCATTGTGCGCTATCTCACTGAGATTCAGCAAAAATATGACATTTTTACCACCTTTTTGGTCTCCGATGTGACCAAACACTACTACCACCCTCGTGGATTTATTGATGTGGTCAATGAGCAAAACAGTGCGGATGCGTGGTACTTTCGGTTTAAAAATCAGCCTGAGGTATATGAAATTAATTTAGACTACAATGCAAATTTAAGCGATGCGCTGATTATGTTTATTAACTACAAGGTGATGAACTACAAAAATGAGATGATTGGCGCAACGGGTGTGGGTGTGAAGCTCTTAAACATCGAGGCGATGCTCAACTCCTTTAAGAGCAAATACAAATACGATGTCTATTTTATTGACCCAAAAGGCGAACTCATGCTCTACTCACAAGGGCTGAACAAACGAGGAAATATCGCCAATATTGCGGGACTTAGTGAGCTTAAAGAGGCGATTTTTAGTGGAAAACAGACGCAATTTGAGTACAAAGACACAGAGGGCGAATACCTTTTAAACACTAAATACATCGACAAACTCAAACTCCATCTTTTTGTGGAGATTAATAAAAAAGAGTATTTGGCTACCTTGCAAAAAACCTTTTACACCAACTTGCTCATGTCGCTTTTGGTGACACTGCTGGTGATTGCGATTATTGTCTATACGATTAATATCTATCAAAAACAGTTGGTACAGCTTGCGAGTGAAGATGCTTTGACGAAGCTGTACAATCGTAGAGAGTTTAATGAGCAATTTGAGAGATTCTCTAAAATGCATCATAAAGGTCAGACTTCTTTGGCATTGATGCTCATTGATGTGGATGATTTTAAAGAGGTCAATGATACGTTTGGGCATTTGGTCGGGGATGAAGTTTTAGTGCGATTAGCTCAACTTTTAAAAGAAAATGTACGTTCTTCGGATATTGTGGCACGCTGGGGAGGGGAAGAGTTTGCGATTTTATTGGTAGGAGTTTGCATTGAAACCACAGAGGAGATTGCGCAGATTCTTTGTGAGCGTATTAAACACGATGCTGTATTGCAAGGCATTTTAGGAAGAGCTTTGAGTGTGAGTATCGGTGTGGGGATGTTTAACCATTTGGAGAGTCAAGACGGGTTGGTTCATAAAGTGGACAATGCGCTCTATGCGGCAAAAAAAGCGGGTAAAGACCAAGTGGTTATTGCCTAGTGTAGCTTTACATGTAAAGCTACACTTGAACGTTTTACGCTTCTATCCATCCTCCGCCTAAGACTAAATCATTTTGATAGACCACAAGGGCTTGACCGCTGGCTAAGCCATACACACCCTCTTCAAGTTCGGTGATGATTTTATCACCCTCGATTTTTACATGGGCTTTGACTTGAGGGCTTCGGTAGCGCACTTTGACGCCATATGTTCCCTCTTTAAAATCCTCAGCTAAAGAGAAGTTTTGTGCCACCACACGTTTTTGAAGCAACTCCTCTTTTTTGCCTGCAATCACGGTGTTCGTTTTAGCGTCAATGCCTACGACAAAATGAGGGTCATGTGCGCCGTTGATGGTGAGTCCTTTGCGCTTTCCAATGGTGTAGTGCATGTAGCCTTTGTGTTCACCAATCACCTTTCCGCTTGTATCTTTAATAAGTCCCTTTTGGTCGACATTGAGGTGTTTTTGAAGGATGTCGATGTAGGTATCGGTGACAAAACAAATCTCTTGCGAATCTTTATAGCTCTCCAAACTTCCAAGCCACGGCAATTTTTCAAGAGCGATGGGTTTAATCTCCTCTTTTTTCATCTCACCTAAGGGGAAAATGATTTTTTCAATCACTTCACGTTTGAGTCCAAAAAGGAAGTAACTTTGGTCTTTGCTTTTATCCTTTGCTTCTTGAATATGCCCCTCTTTTACTCTAGCGTAGTGTCCTGTGGCGATTTTTTCACACCCAAATTCTAGGGCTTTCTCAAACGCAAAGCCAAATTTCATCTTAGGGTTACAAAAGGCGCAGGGATTGGGCGTTAAGCCTTGTTCATAGGAGCGCACAAAGTAGTCATAAATCTGCTCTTTAAAAAGTGCTTTAGCGTCAATGATGTGTGTTTTTATGCCTAAGTGTTGGCTTACTTTTTCGATATTGGCGATATTAACGCCGTGTTTTTTGTCATCATCATGCAGTTTGAGGTAAATCCCCACAACCTCATGACCTTCTTCTTTGAGCAAATAAGCGCAGTAACTTGAGTCGATACCTCCGCTCATTAATAGTGCAATTTTCATAATATCCTCTTTTTATTTTTGACACGTGCACAAAGCAAAGCTCTTTGCACTGCGTTAGCCACTGGGACACTAAAGCTAGCCTCTAGGAGGCAGAAAGTGCGCCTTTGTCGCTTCAATAATTTCGACGTCTAAAGAGTAAAAGTCTTTACGTTTCGTGTTGGCTCTTAAAAGAAGCACCTTATACATCAAATTCAAATTCAAACGCTGAGCTTTGGTCGTAAATCCCATAAAATCCTTTTTACATGTAAACTATTTTATCGCCATTTACAGTAAGCTGTATGTTCTTTTTTGTGATGCCCTAAGCACCCTTTGTAGAGAACATAACACTCTTATTTTATCTAAATTTCCCAAGTTCCCACACTACTTATCTGTTGAAAGAGCTTAAGGCTCGAAGAAAATATAAGAGGCATTTGCTTTTACATGTAAGGATTTTTAGAGTTCATAAGCGAGTTGGTTACGCCCTTGTTTTTTTGCCAAATACAAGAGCTCATCGGCTTTTTGAATAAACGCCTTTTCATTCATATCAGGCTTTGGATAGACACTCACCACGCCAATACTCAGTGTAAGAATGGGCATAATCGGCGATTTTGGGTTGGGGAGCCTCAGTGCTATTGTTTTTTCTAAGCACGTTTGCATCATCCCCAGTGCCTTTTCAAGTGGCGTGTCCCCTAAAATAATCACAAACTCTTCACCCCCATAGCGTGCGCATAAATCGCTGGGTCGATGAATGGTTCGTTGGAGCATATGGGCGATTTTGCGAAGGTATTCATCACCTTTGAGGTGTCCGTAGGTGTCGTTGATGTATTTAAAATAGTCAATGTCTATCATCGCCATCGTAAGGGGTGTGTGAGTCCGCATTGCACGTCGCCACTCATGTGATAAAAATTGGCTAAAGGCTCGGTAATTGGGAAGTTTAGTCAGCCCATCTACTTTAGAGAGATTCAAAATGGCATTTTCTGCTATTTTACGCTCAGTGATATTGTGGTGAGCAATAACCACGTAGCTTTGCTCAAAAGAGAGCAGTGGGGTAACACGCATCATAAACCAGCGTTTTTGCGTGGGGCTGTGGCAAGGATACTCCAGATAAAAGCTCTCTTCTTCTTTGTGAATGATTTTAAGAATACCTTTAAGTGCTTTAGAAGCGCCTGTATCACCATGCTGTGCGGCGTGTTCGCAAATCTTTAAATAATTGACGCTCTCCCACTCAATGGGTTTTGCGTCGTTGTTAAGGCTAAAATCAATCCAGCTTTGATTGACAAAAACGATGTTCCCTTCAAAATCAAGGACGGCAATCTGTTCGGTCATGGAATTTAAAATAGCTTTTAAAAAGATTGAAGCGTCATTCATGAAAGACCTTTGTCACATAAAATGCCCACGCAACACAGAAAGATGAAAGCATTTTAGCACATTAAAGGCTTTTACATGTAAAGACTAAAAATCTTTTTGACGTGCGTAATAACGCATAAAAAAAGAGTGCAACCAAAGCGAAAAAGCAATGACAATGCTTCCTAAAAGCAGTAAGGTGAGGTTGGTTTTACTCCCCCAGAGCAGAAGATTCATTAAGAGTCCCACAGGCACCAAAGCGTTGTTCATAATCGCCAAAACACCTGCATCCACCTCACACGCTCCTTTGTTCCACCAAAAATAGCCCACACCTGAAGCAACACATCCAAGCCAGAGTAAAATGCCCCATTGAAGCAAAGAAGGGGACGTTTTTTCGAGGTTGGCAAAGAGTAAAAAGGCGATGAGGCTGACGAAAAAGGCGCCAAAGTGAAAGTAGCCAAAAATCTCTTTTTGAGAGATGGTGGGGTAGGACTCCATCACTTTTTTGTAGCCACTTTGACCGATAGCAAACGCGATATTTGCGCCTTGAACGAGTAAAAATCCAATGATAAACTCCGAGTTAATGGCATGATAGCGAATGATGTACGCTCCCAAAACCGCTACACCTGTGCTGATAAGATAGAGGGGTTTGAACTGCATTTTTAAGCCATCATACACAAGGGTGACGTACATGGGCGTAAAAATGGTAAATAAAATCACCTCAGGTACACTGATATATAAAAAAGAGTGGTAGAAAAAAAGGTACATGATGCCGATTTGAATGCTTCCGATGAGCATGATTTTAAGTGCTAAGGTTCTAGGGATGCCACGAAAACGGGTTAAAGGCAAAAAAATAAGCGAAGCGATGGAGACACGAATGAGTACAGCAAAATAGTTATCAATAGAACCTGATAAAAACTCGCCAATAAAACTAAATGAAAACGCCCAAATCAAAGTTACAAAAATCAAATAACGCATCACTGTTCCTCTAAAAATTTCATCCACACTATATCACGATATAGGCTTACATGTAAAACCCATTTAACACTAAATTTGCATATGAAGATTAAAATGTTACACTTATGTTTTTTAAAAGGCAAACATTTTTTGAAGGATTTATGCGTCAATGACACGAAGTATTCAGCTCTTGTTAGGATTTTTTATCAGCGTTTTGGTTTGCATTGTGGGGGAAGTTTCTTATCTTTATGCCACCCATACGCTGGATGTTGAGCGTTTAGAAAAAAAGGCGCTTTTAACTTCTGTGGTGGGTTTGCCCGATCTTGCACTCGCTTCTGAAGCACGTTATGTCAGGCATCGAAGTTTAAGTGATGTTTTTTCCATTTTTAGTGAGTCGCCTGAACTGCTGGAGTATTTTCCCTCGACCTTTGTTTTTCATCATGCACCCCATCTCTCATTAGATAAAGGGAGTATGGCACCATGAAATTTAACGTCTATTTACTGGAATTTGCGCTCTTTTCTTTGTTGAGAAAAGGAGGGAAAAGCGTTTTTGTGTTTATCTTACTGACTTTTTTGATTTTTCTACTCTCTTCGGTGCTTTTTATCGCCGATGGTATTAAAGCTGAACTCAATGGTACGTTAAAAACACTGCCTGACATTACGCTTCAGCGTCTGCAAGCAGGGAAGGTCGTCAATACGCCTTTGAGTCGAGTAGAAGCGCTTTTGGACATTGAAGGGGTGAGTTCGGTGATGCCTCGGGTGTGGGGGTATTATTATTTCAAACCTGCGGGGGTGAATTTTTCTGTGGTAGGCATTGATGATTTTACGCCCATTTATACAGAGGGGTTGCAAAAAATTGTCGATGAACACGATGTGAAAGCTTTAGAAAAAGAGGAAGGTATGTTGGTGGGTGTTGGCGTGAAGGAGGTTTTACAAGCTTTTCATTATGAGGACTTTTTTAACTTTATTACGGCTTCTGGAACGTGGAAAAAGGTGCAGATTTCAGGGGTGTTTGATACGGAGCTTAGTTTGCAAGCCAACGATATGATGCTGCTTCCTACCAAAAGCCTTTATGAGATTTTTGGCATTCCCAAAGAGGAGGCAACGGATGTGGTGCTTAGGGTTTCAAATCCTTTGGAAGTTGCCACGGTGGTCTCAAAAATCAACCGTCTCTATCCTGATATGCGTGCCATTACCAAAGAGGATATTCGGGTGAGTTACCAGAGTATTTTTGATTATAAAAGCGGGTTTTTTCTAAGCCTTTTTGTGGTGAGTGCGTTTACTTTTTTAATGATAGTGTATGATAAATTAAGCGGACTGAGCAGTGAAGAGCGCAGAGAAATAGGCGTTTTAAAAGCGCTAGGATGGAGCGTGGATGATATTTTGAAAGAGCGATTTTATGAGAGTTTTATACTCTGTTTTAGTGCTTTTTTATTGGCTTTAGCACTTTCAATGGCGTATGTTTTCTTTTTCGATGCGCCCCTTTTACGCTCCCTTTTTAGTGGGTATTCGACGCTTAAACCCTCTTTTGAGATTCCTTTTAGCTTTAATATTCCCATGCTTATCCTCCTCTTTTTGCTCAGTGTGCCTGTGTATATAGGTTCAGTCATGATTCCTTCATGGAGAGCTTCCATACTAGATGCCGATGAGGTGCTTCGATGATACGCTTAGACAATGTTTGCAAACGCTATGAAACGAGTACGCAAAAAATCGATGCGCTCTTAAATATCACGTTACATGTAAAACGTGGAGAGTGTGTGGTATTAAAAGGTGCAAGTGGAAGCGGGAAGAGTACCATTCTCTCTTTGATTGCGGGGCTTTGTAAGCCAAGTTCTGGCAATGTGATGGTCGATGATGTGGCGATTTCAAAACTGATAGAGCCTTTTAGCGCATATGTGAGGCGAGAGAAAATAGGGTTTATTTTTCAACGTTTTCATCTGATTCCAAGCTTAAGTGTTGAAGAAAATATTTTACTTCCCCTTATCCCGACTAATCCTGAGGCAAAGGTTTTGAAGGAGAGAGTGCATACGGTCATGGAGCAGTGTCATATAGTCCATAAAGCCCAAACGTTAGTGCGCTATCTTTCAGGCGGAGAACAACAGCGTGTGGCGATTGCAAGAGCGTTGGTGAATGCTCCTGTGCTCATTTTAGCCGATGAGCCAACGGCGAATTTGGATGAAGCACTCTCTTTGCAATTTCTTGAGATGATTGAGAGCCTTAAAAAAGAGGGTGTGACTTTGCTCATTGCCACGCACGATCCGCTCTTTTTTGATGCCAAGGTGGTTGATCGTATAATTGAGATTAAACATGGGATGATTGTTGCATGAGTCTAAGCCCTGAAGTCATCGCCCTTTTATTGCTCGATGTTCTTTTTCTTCTCTTTGGAAGCATTGCTTTTGTGCTCTCATGGAACATTGCTAGAGGGTGGGATAGAGATGCGACCACGCCTAAGCAGTATCAGCTTGAAAAAAATGCCTATTTGGTAGGCATTGTGGTGAAGTATATCTTTAGCCTTAAAGTGCCTTTGTTTCTCTTTTTTATTTATACGTGCGATCTTCTCTCGGGTATTATTACAGGAGCGATGTGTGCGGCTGGAGTGGTTAATTCGGTCGATTATGGGCTCTTTTTGTTGCTTTTTAAACTACTCAATCTCTACCTTTTTGGTTTTTGGCTCTTAATGCATTCTAAAGATACAGCGCTTCCCACCCAACCTTATATGAAGCTCAAATCGTCTCTTTTTTGTGGGGCATTTTTCGTTTTAGTCGCTGAAATTGCGCTGGAAATCGCCTTTTTTACCTCTTTAAATATCAGTAAAATTGTCAGTTGTTGTGGAACGCTTTTTTCCGCTTCGAGTGACTCTTCTTTGGCGTTTTTATTTCTTTTGGATGAACATGTGATCCTGAGTCTTTTTTACGCCTCATTTGTCTTGATGGGAGTGGCATTTTTCCTTAAAAATGGAGCCGTTTATCTCTTTAGTAATCTGTTGTTTTTGCTCTTTGGCATTGTTTCACTCATTCTTTTTTTTAGTACCTATGTGTATGAACTTCCTACCCATCACTGTCCGTTTTGTTTGCTGCAAGGGGAGTATTATGGGGTAGGATATGGTATGTATGTAAGCCTTTTTTTAGGGACATTTTATGGCACAGGGGGTATCGTGATGGCATTTGTGGGGGCTGAGCCTTATGCCAAACCGATGCGTATTTCGCTCTTTTTTAATACGCTTTACTTGCTTTTAACAGGAGCCTATCCGCTGGTTTATTTTCTGAAAAACGGGGTGTGGTTATGAAAAAATCAACGCTGATTTTAATTGGCTTTCCCCTGATTGCTTTGATGGTGATTTTTGGCTATTACATCAAAATCAACCAAAAACCAGATGAAATTAAGAACAAAGCACAACACCCTCTTGAGTTTAAAGACAATACCATTCAGTGTCCGCAGTGTCATATGTATTTGGTGGGTCAAAAAGATACCGCTCAGTTCATTACGGCTGAGGGAAAAACACACTTTTTTGATGATATTGGCTGTTTTATTTTATGGCAAAAGGAGCAAAATATTTCCCTAGAAGGAGGAAAACTGTGGGTGTTTAGTCGTGATACCAAACGGTATATCGATGGGTTTAAAGCGTGGTATTCCCTCATTGATGAGACACCCATGCAGTATGGTTTTGGTGCGTATGAAAATGTCAAAGAGGGTTTTGTACCTTTTGAAGCAATGCGTCTTCGTATGCTTCGAGGTGAAAATATGAGTGACCCACGAGTGAGAAAAGCACTTTTGGATGGACGTTAAATCTTTACATGTAAAAAGGAGAAAAAGTGGTAAAACGATGGATAATGGTCTGTTTAGGACTTCTTTTAGGAACGATGATGTATGCACAAGAGTTTAGTAAGGTAGCTTCCAAAGAGCCAGAGTTGATTCAAAAAGGGGAAGATAAGCTCTACTGCCCCATTTGCGGTATGAATCTAAAGCAATACTATAAAACCTCACACGGGGCGATTTTGAGCGATGGTACCGCCAAGCAGTACTGCTCGATTCGTTGTTTGGCTGCGGATTGGGAAGCCATAGAAGCGCGCCTTGTGAAAGTAGTGGTCACGGATGTGGTGAGCGAGAAGCTCATTGATGCGAAAGAGGCATTTTATGTGATTGGCTCAAAAATACCTGGCACAATGAGTCAGGTGAGTAAATTGGCGTTTGAAAAAGAAGCGGATGCGGTGGCGTTTATGAAAGAAAATGGCGGAGAGTTAGGGCGTTTTGAGAACGCATTTGCTAAAGCCAAAGCCTCTTTGAGTGATGATGTCGATGAATTTATTAAGAAAAAGCAAAAGGGTATGTACCCAATGGGCGAGAAGATTTACCATAAAGCGTGTGATAAAGAGAAGATTCATTTGCACGATTTTAATACCATTAGTGAGCTGAAGATTTTTGTGAAAAAATCACAGGCCTGTGGAGAACTTGAGGAGAAAGAGCTTCAAGCTGTTTCACTCTATTTGTGGGAAATTTTGCGTTTTGCAGAGCACAATCATACGCATAAAAGCGTGATTCATGTCGAAAAAAGTGAAAAATGCCCTGTGTGTGGGATGTTTGTTTATAAATACCCCAAATGGGCGGCACGTATGAGTTATGAAGAAAATGGTAAAAAAATGAGTCATGCGTTTGATGGGGTGAAAGATTTGCTTAAGTTTTATCATAATCCTTCACAATGGGGCAACTATACCAAACTCAATGATGAAGCCTATACGATTTTGGTGAGTGATTATTATACCCAAGAGGCGATTGATGGCAAAAAAGCGTTTTATGTGATAGGAAGTGATACCTATGGACCGATGGGCAAAGAGTTTATCCCCTTTGCAACACTTAAAAGTGCGCAGAGCTTTTTGAAAGACCATAAAGGCAGTGAAATTTTAAGTTTTGATAAAATTAGCGAAGCATTAGTGTACGCCCAAGATAAGTAAGACAAGGGGAAATTTCCCCTTGTTATTCATGATAGGCTATAATTAGGCATATAATGATGTTTAAATTCCTGAAAAGGCTTCAATATTCTCACTGAAAAAATATCGTTACATGTAAAGAGGTTTATGTGAACTATTTTGCAACACGGATCATACAGCTTGCCTATTTTATGGATAGTTCAAAGCGCTACTATCGCCTCAAAGAGTTTGCTCGTAAAGTCCTTGAGCATCCTAATTCAAAATGGAAATTTTACTTTGACCTTTTTATGGTTTTTTTGGTTGTTGGCAGTGTGCTTTTTCTACTTTATGAGGTCAAACATCCTGAAGGGAACCCTTATTTAGATGGGTTTATTCAGTTTTCTTTGGTTGTTTTTATTATTGAGTATCTTGCAAGGTTTTGGATTTACAGTGATAGCCATAAAATTATTTTAGACTATTATCAGCAAAGCCTAGAGAACCACACGCACTTTTCACTCCTCAAAGCAGTGGGAAAAGTCGTGCGTAAAAAAGTGGAATATATTATCTCTCCACTTGCCATTATAGACCTTTTAGCGATTATTCCAAGCTATCGTCCTTTGCGCTTTTTGCGTATTTTTCTTCTCTTTCGTATCTTTAAACTTTTTTGCTATGCCAAAAGTATGAAAACCTTTGCGGCGATTATCTCAGAGAAAAAATTTGAGCTTTTCACCCTCGCAACCTTTGCCAGTTTTATCATTTTTGCAGGTAGTTCGGCTATTTATATTTTTGAAACCCATCAAAACCCTAAAATAAACACACTCTACGATGCGGTTTATTGGGCGATTGTCACGATGGGGACGGTCGGTTATGGTGACATTGTTCCTGTAACGCATGAGGGTATGGCGGTTTCAATGATTTTGATTATTTTAGGGATTGCAACCTTAGCCTTTTTGACGTCCATTATCGTCTCCTCGTTTCAAACCAAAATCGCCGAACTCAAAGACGACCGTATCTTTACTGACATTGAAAAACTGGAAGATTACATCTTGATTTGTGGGTACGGAAGAGTTGGTGAAGTGGTTGCCAAGATGCTTCACGACGATGGGTATCCTGTTGTGATTATTGATACAGACCCAGAAAAAATCAAACTAGCCCTCCAACGCAATTACCTAGGTATCGTAGGCGATGCATCTAAGAGTAAACTCCTCATCAAACTGGGTACAAGTTCACACGTTTCTAAAATCATTTGTGTCACCAACAGCGATGAAATGAACGTCTTTATTACCCTAACTGCTCGTAGTTTAAGTCCTAACATCGAAATTATCGCCCGTGTGGTCAAAAAGCAAAACAAAAAGAAATACCTTTTAGCAGGTGCCAACTTTGCCTTTAGTGTCGATGAAACCATAGGGCTTATGGGAAGAGAATACATTGACCAGCCTATTTCTTATGCCGCACTCGATGAAATGCTCACCGAAAATATCGGTGTATTGTGTGAATCCATCACCATTCATCCGCACTCCATTTTTTTACATAAAACCCTTGCCGATATAAAACTTCACGAAAAACACCTCTTACTCTTTGGTGTGGCACGTAAAGAAAAAGAGCCTATAGAAGAGCTGACGTCTTACCCGATTGAAGATAAAACATTTTATTTTAACCCTCCCTTAGAATTTAAAATCCACAGTGGAGACAATCTCATTGTGATGGGTAAAAAACATTTTATTGCGCATCTGCGTAAACTTAGCGACCAAAGGTCTTCACTATGAGCACACCTACAACCATTCTTCTTTTTGGCTTTACACACTCAAGCATCGAAATAGCCAGACAACTTCAAGGTAAAAATCATGCATTTATGCTTGTGGATAATGATTTTTCATTACTTGAAAAAGCACATGCGCTTGGATTTGAGTTAATGATCGTTGATTACACCGATGATGAAGTCCTTCAAAAATTAGGCATTGGAACGCACGTCTCGTTTATTTTTACCCTCTTTGAAGATGATGCTAAAAATGTCTTTTTAACCCTCTCTGCTCGTTCTTTAGACCCTAAATTGCATATTGTTGCGATGACGCATACCAAAGATGCTATTCACAAACTTGAAATTGCAGGAGCGAGTACGATTTTAGACCCCTACCAAATCAGTGGGAAAAAGATTTATAAACTCATTACCCAACCTGAAGTGATGAGCATTATTGATGCAACCGTATTTGGATATCATAACATTAACATAGAACAACTGACGATTCATGAACACTCCCCTCTCAATGGTCTTATGATAAACGACATCTACCCGATAGAGCATTACAATCTTTTACTCGTTGGCATTCACGATAAAGAGCTTCAAAAACAGTTTATCTTTATCACAGAAGGGCACAATCACAAGCTAGATGCGGGAGATATTTTGGTTGTTATCGGGGAAAAAGAGGAGATAGAGCGCTATAAAAAAGAGGTCATACGTTAAAGCTATCAGGCGAAGAGCAATTTTCATCATATAAAATTTGCTAAAAAGCTTAAAATTCAAATAGCTCTTTGAAAATATATGTCTGTTTTTGCACTTCGTCTGACATCTGTTTTAGGACATACGTCTATCAGTGTGACAAAACGATATTCAAAAGTTCGTCAAGAAGTTGCAGCAGAATCATTGGAAGACTTTTTTAGTAGAGTACGAAAATAAAACAAGTATTATTAATATTTGATAATAAAAATATTTCTCAAAAATTGAATACATATGCTTTAGCACGATAAGAGAAGTTATTTATATGTATTGTATTACATATAAAATTGATGTATAATTGTTTTATAAAACATTAGGATAAACTATGTTAGAAGAACTCTTTATTAAAAGTCGTGAATTTATAGCACTCAATAACCAAGTATATAAGCGTTATTTTTTAACAATACAATCTTTAGAACATAGGCTTTCTATTATTGTTGGAGCAAGAGGTATTGGTAAAACAACCACTATTGCACAATATATGAGCTTGCATTACAAAGAGCACGAAGCTTTGTATGTTAACCTCGATGATATTCAAAACACCGCCCAATTTAGCATGACAGAGATTGCAGAAGAGTTTGTTCTTAATGGTGGAAAGCTGTTGTGTTTTGATGAGATTCACAAATACAACTCTTGGTCAGCTGAACTTAAAAATATTTATGATCGCTTTGGTGACCTTAAAGTGATTGCTACAGGCAGTTCGGCTTTACAAATCAATCAGGGTAGCCATGATCTGAGCAGACGAGCTATCGTCTATACAATGGTGGGTATGAGCTTTCGAGAATTTTTAGAATTGCACTATGGGTTTAAATTTAGTCCATATGGTTTATACGATATTTTAGAAAAGCATGTAGAGTTAGCAACAGAGATTAAAAAAAAGATTGAACAAAAAGAGCATAAGATTATCCCTTTGTTTAAAAATTATCTCAAATACGGTTATTATCCTTACTATTTATCAATGCCCAATATAACACTTTTCTTACAAACCCTTCAACAGAATATCAATGTCTCTATTGAAAGTGATTTACTCTATGTCTATCCAAAACTCAATGGTACCAGTATTAAAAAAATCAAAACCTTACTCTCTATTATTATCAAAAGCGTACCGTTTGAACCCAATATGAGCGATATGAAAAAAGCAGCTGATATCACCGATGATAGGACGTTAAAAGAGTATCTCTCAAAGTTGGATGATGCAGGGCTTATTAAGCTTTTGATGCGAAATGCTTTAGCCATGAAGTCTATCGATAAGCCAGAAAAGATTTATCTAGCCAATCCCAATTTAATGTACACGAAAGAGCCTGATATTGGTAACTTGAGAGAAACTTTCTTTGTAAATCAAATGGATAATTACTATAAAATCAAACAAAGTCTTAGTGATGATGGTATTTTTGCTGGTAAAAGTGGAGATTTTTACTGTGAGGATAAATATACATTTGAAGTGGGTGGTAAAAAGAAGGGTTTTAGTCAAATTAAAGACGTTCCTGATTCTTACGTTGTGAGTGATGATTTAGAAATAGGCATTGGGCATAAAATCCCACTATGGTTATTTGGATTTTTGTATTAGTTTTGCAAAAAAGGAGGTTGCAAAAGAAGATTTGAAAACGATTATAACATCTAATCAAACCACTTTGGAACACAACTATGATACGATGGATCTGGCAGATATGGGTTTGCTTTGTGCATTTGATTTAAAAAAGATTTGATTGTTTTTCAAGTTTTTCCATAAACATAAACCTGAACTATTGATATAGTTTAAAGCATCTTGCTGTAGTTGTAAAATTTTTTGTTTTTCACAAGCGAGCTGGAATGTTTTTCTTTCTTCATTAAGGCGAGCAGAGTCCAATTGTTTTTCAAGAGTCCAATATTTAGTTAAAACTAATTCCAATTGAGCGAAATAACGATTGATTTGTTTTTCATCAATAGGTGGAAGTACCTCTTCTTGAACTGTATCAGATGGATACATCGTTAAATTTTTTGAAGAATAATTTGTTAATGAATAATTATTGTCCATGCTATCAAGATTTCTAATCGGTTGGTCAGTTAGTATTTTATCAAAATAATATATGAAGAGTGAAAAAGAAAAATGTGTACCCTAATGTGTACTTTTGAGATTTTTGAAGAAAAATATTTTTCTAATTTTTTGTTTTGAAGTCCCTAAAATAGGGATGGTGCGGATAAAGAGACTCGAACTCCCACGCCTCTCGGCACCAGATCCTAAGTCTGGCGTGTCTACCAATTTCACCATATCCGCACATAACAGTAGCAAATTTTACGAAGCTGAAGCTCCGTCTTAAAAGGTGGTACGCCCTACACGATTCGAACGTGTGACCTACGCCTTAGAAGGGCGTTGCTCTATCCAGCTGAGCTAAGAGCGCATCTTCTCGGTTTGGGTGGTGCGCTCGACAGGAGTCGAACCTACAACCTACGGATCCGAAGTCCGTTGCTCTATCCAATTGAGCTACGAGCGCATAAACCGCTCCAAAAAACAATGGGGTGAGTGATGGGGATCGAACCCACGACCCTCAGAACCACAACCTGATGCTCTAACCGACTGAGCTACACTCACCATAATAATAACATTATTAAATTTTTTGGAAAATGGTCGGGGCGAAAGGATTCGAACCTTCGACCCCCTGGTCCCAAACCAGGTGCGCTGACCAGACTGCGCTACGCCCCGACATTTAAAAAAACTATTAAGTTTGTCTTTTTAAGGCTGAAATACTATCTAAATTTCAGCCTTTTGTCAAGGAAAACTTTATTTTTTATGTGAAAACTCAATAAGTCCTTCGGTAGGAGAACTTGCTGTTGCAAAAGGTTTTTTTGCAATACGTCCTGCAAGAAAGCTATTACGTCCTGCAATGACCGCATGTTTCATGGCTTCTGCCATTAAAATTGGATTTTTTGCTTGGGCAATAGCTGTATTGGTTAATACACCATCTGCTCCGATTTCCATAGCAATAGCCGCATCGCTGGCACATCCAATTCCTGCATCAACAATGACAGGAATGTTCACAGCTTCTTTAATGAAGAGAACATTGTAACGGTTTTGAATTCCCAGTCCACTGCCAATAGGCGAAGCAAGAGGCATAATAGCCGCACTTCCTGCATCTTCAAGGCGTTTTGCCATAATGGGGTCGTCATTGCTGTAGGTCATAATTGTAAAGCCATCTTTGGCTAAAACTTCACATGCTTTAAGGGTTTCCATCACGTCTGGGTAGAGTGTTTTTGCGGTATCACCGATGACTTCTAGTTTAATTAAATTGAGTCCTGTGGCTTCTTTTACCATTCTAAAAAGCGTGATGGCATCTTCAGCAGTCGTACATCCAGCAGAATTTGGCAAGAGTTTAATGTCCGTACCTTTAAAGTAGTCCATCAAATTCTCTTCATTCGGGTTAGTAATGTTGACCCGTCGAACCGCTACGGTAATCAGTTTAGACCCACTAGCCAGTGTGGCATCTTTTGTGGTTTGAAAATCAGGGTATTTTCCACTTCCTACAATCAAACGGCTTGCAAATTCAATATTGCCAACTTTTAAAATATCGTTCATGTTCACTTCCTATCAAGTAATTTTTTTACAGTTTGGGGTAATAATTCGTGCTCTAGCGCATGAATTTTATCTTCAAAGGCTTCAAAATTCATGCCTTCACTCTTCTCAAAACAGCGTTGTGCGATGATGTCACCACCATCGAGTTCTTCACTGACATAGTGTACGCTAATGCCAGCTACTTTCATGGGCGAATCAAAACTTTCTTTTATAGCATTGCTACCCTTAAAAAGTGGAAGTAAAGAAGGGTGTAAGTTGATAGCTTTAATATGGCGTGTAAAAATAGGTGTTAAAATACGCATAAAGCCTGCTAAAACGCTCAACTCTGCACCACTTTTGTCAATGGCGTGAACCAAAGCTTCATCGAAGGCTTCACGGCTAGGGTAGAGCGTATGGTCGATAATGAGTGGCTCAAGACCAAAACGTCTGGCTTTTTCAATGCCGGGTGCATCAGAGCGGTTGCAGATGACAAGTGCGACTTCAATGGTTGCATATTCAAAAGAGGTTTGGTGGAGAAATTCAAGCAATTTTTCAAGATTAGTGCCTGTTCCACTAAAGAGAATCGCAATTTTTTTTATAAGCATTTAAGACCTTTACAAATATCAATAGGGGTGAAAGCAAATGTATTACATGTAAGTTTTTTAGAGGCAAGAGCATGGGCGAGAGAGGCGTGAATGGTAGCTTCTTTAAGCGAATATCCTTGTGCGATTAAAGCACCAATCATTCCTGCTAAAACATCTCCACTGCCACCCTTAGCAAGGGCAGGTGTGCCATAGGTGTTGATATAAAGCTCTCCTTGGTGCGCAATGATGGTATTCGCACCTTTGAGTAGAAGCGTGATATGTGGAAACCGTTTACTAAAGGTTTTGGCATAGAAAAAGCGATTGGCTTGAATTTGTTCAACACTCACTTTTTCGTTACATGTAAAGTGCCAAATGGAGCTAAATTCTTTGGGATGGGGTGTAAGTACCAGTGGTTTTTTTGAGGCAAGTAATTCAAGCATGAGTTCATGGTGACACAATGAAGCATCAATGACCAGAGGCAGGGTATTTTCAAGCAAGAGATGACGGAGCCATACAGTGTCAAAAGGCATTTCAAGTCCCATCCCCGCAACGATGACACTGCTCTTTTTGGGTAGTGTGGATGCTTGGATAAGATAGGGAGGTGTTTTACGTTTACGCTCACCTAGAAGCGTTACTAAACCGGCACCAAAATGAAAAGCCCCCATGCCTGCTAATAGTGCAGCGCCTTCTTTATTCCCTTGTACGATGGCAACATGTCCAAATGTACCTTTGTTACAGTTTTTTTTCGTGCGAAGAGGAAGTTTTAGCTCATTTTTTTGCAAGAGATAAAACGGGGAGGGAAGCGCATAAAGGTTCCTTGAAAGTCCCAAAGGGGCGACTTTGATTTTCCCAACGCTATCTTTAAGCGCATCGTGAAAAAGGCACAGTTTTAAAGCTCCCATGGTAATCGTTTCATGGGCGTTAAAAATGGTCGAACTTAGACTTAAATCGTTCACAATGCCACTGGGCATATCACATGCAATTTTATACCCTTCTTTGGCATTGAGTGCGTCTATGAGATTACATGTAAAGCCATCCAACGGGCGATTGAGTCCTGCACCAAAGAGTGCATCCACATAAACATCCGCATCTATGAGGTTTTCAACGATGGGAACACCCGCTTGCATTGCACGTTTGAGTTGAAGTTTCGCCAGAGAGGATTTAGGTGGAAAAGGAAGATAGAGGCTAACATTATTTGCTCCGTGTAAAAGACGTGCAGCGACCATGCCATCAGCGCCATTATTACCTACTCCACAGACAAAGAGCGCTTTTTGTTGACAGGTAAGCTTTTTTTTCACTGCTTTAGCAAGGGCGCTTCCTGCATGTTCCATTAAGATTTCTGGGTTTAAACCAAAGGTTGTGTAGGCTCGCTCATCCAGGGTTTGTGTCTCTTCATAAATGTAATGCATACGCTCTCCTAACGTTTACGAAAACTCAGGGCTTCTAGCAGATGCTTTTCGCAAATGGTGTGACTCTGTGCCATGTCAGCAATGGTTCGTGCCATACGCAACACTTTATGTACACTTCTCTGGCTTAACCCAAAGCGGTTTTGTGCCATCTCTAAACGTTCTTTGGCAGAGGGCTCAAGCGTACAAAACTGAAGAGTGTCGTGTTCATTGAGCTTACCATTGAGCTCTTTTTGTCCTCTGTTTTTTTGCATCACAAAGGCACTGAGGACATTTTCAAACATCTCGTACGAGCTCAATCCTTGCTCGTTGGAGTTGGTTTCACTCATCTGAATGTAAAAATCAATGCGGTCTAAAATAGGCTCGGAAATGCGGTTTTTGTAGCGATTGATTTCAACCTCAGAACAGCGACATTCGTGTGTTTGACTGAGTAAATTACCGCATGGACAAGGATTTTGTGCGGCAGCAAAGAGGAATTTGGTGGCATAGCTGATTTTAGTATTCACCCGTGAGATGAGAACACGGTGGTCTTCTAAAGGCTCTCTCAAGCTCTCTAAAACGGCTTTTGAAAAGTTGGGAAATTCGTCAAAGAAAAGTAAGCCATTGTGTGCGAGGGCGATTTCACCTGCTTGGGCATGGGTACTTCCTCCACCAAAAATAGAGGGGCGTGATGCCGTATGATGGGGTGAACGGAAAGGGCGAAGAGGGCTTAATGCACACTCCTCTTCGTTGAGAGAATAGTAGGCGTTGGATTCTAAAATTTCCTCGATGCTCTGTGGCGGTAAAATGTAACGTAAGCGTTTGATGCTCATACTTTTACCACATCCTGGGCTTCCTTCCATTAAAAGATTGTGCATACCCGCTGCGGCAATGTTTAAGGCACGTTTGGCTCTGTGCTGTCCTAGAACGTCACTGAAATCAAGGGGAAACTCTTTAGGATAGAAGTAGGATTTTCCTTTAATTTCCAGATAGCTTTCGCACAGTGGACTAATAGACTTTGTTGTAAGTTTCTCAAAGCGTTTTTCTTTAAAAAAGAGCAGGGCTTCGTGAAGTGTCTCGACTCCAAAGGCTTGAATGTGAGGAATCTGTTCAATTTTTGGTAGTAAAGAGAGGGGAACTACAACCCGAAGATTAGAAATATGCGAAGCTAGTGAGAGAATAATGGGAAAAATGGCATTTGTTTTTTTCACTTTGCCATCTAAACCTAATTCACCAAAAATAAAAAAATCGTTACATGTAAAACGCTCTTTTTGAATGGCAACAAGCAGGGCGATGATTAAATCAAAATGGCTTCCCTCTTTTTTTAAGTCTGATGGGGAGAGATTGATGGTGATTTTTTGGGAGGGAAATTCAAAGTGAATGCTTGAAAGGGCTGATTTGATACGTTCACGTGATTCTTGAATGGATTGATCCGCCATCCCCACAATACTAAAGCCAGGAAGAGAGCGAACCAATGTGGATTCAACGGCGACTTCATGTGCTTTATTGCCATACAAAGTCGCACATTTGGCATGTTTTACTCTGGAGAGTTCAACGGCTTCCTCCACAATTACTTACCCGCTTTATACTTTTTTTTCCACTCTTTTTCAAATTTTTTACGTTTTAGATAAGAGAGTTTTTCAATAAAAAGATGACCTTTGAGGTGATCCATTTCGTGTTGAACAGCAATCGCCATCAGATCACGAAACTCTTCTTCATGCATCACGCCCATACGATCATAAAAGCGAAGTTTTATATGCTCTGCCCGTGTGACTTCATCGTAATACCCAGGTACGCTTAAACACCCCTCTTGGTAAACCGTAGAGCCATCTTTTTCAAGAATGACAGGATTGATAATTTCATAAAGATTCTCTTTTTTTTGAAGACCTGTTTCATCGACAAGGTTAATAATCAGTGCATTTTGTGCAACGCCAATTTGAATAGCAGCTAAACCAATTCCTTCTTTGGTAATCATCGTTTCATACATATCATCAAGCAACTCATGCAACGTTGCATCAAAATGGATGACATCTCTGGAGGTCTCTCTTAGAATTTTATTAGGATAAACTAAAATTTCACGAATCATTCTATTTCACTTTCATGTAAGGGCGTACATACAATATACGGTATGAGACTTCTCCCTGTTTTAGGTAATCCTTCCAACATTACGGCAAGGAATTCTTCGACACTGTGTTCTGTGTCAAGCGAGGTAATCGCAAGTTCTATATCGGTTTCAATTTCTGAACTTCCCACGAAAAAGCTGGTTTGATAGACCAATTCGCTAATGCGATCGCATGCTTTTTTGGCGGAATTTAAATCGGTATGTTTTAAAATCATTGCCAATATTCCATCTCCAAAATGAGCTACAATATCGCTTCTGCGAGATGTTTTGAGTAACAATTTAGCGATGTTACGCACAATGGTATCTTTCTCTTTTTTACTGGCAATTTTTTCTAAAGAGCTCTCTTTAACCCGAGAGAGGACGAGTGTACTTGGATGAGCATAGGTTTTGATAAGTTTAATTTCATTTTTAATTGATTTTACAAGATAACGTCTGTTGTAAATACCAAATTTTGCATCAAAAATTGATTGGTTATCGACCTCTTGTAAAATCGTTGTTGTTTTTTGGTAATACCCTTTAAGCAAATCAATTTGTTTGGTCGTTAATTCAAACATTTTATTGAGATCTTCTGTTAAAGAGGAGATGATATTTTGTGTGGCAAGAAAACTAGGATTGCTTTCAAGTTGGGTGGAGCGTTTTTTTATGATTTCTTGCATCACGTTAAGATTTCGATAAACGGTAGAAACCACTTGCATAATATTTTTAATTTGAGCAAATCCCTCTTTAATCTCGAGCTCAATGCGAGCATGACTTTCATCGTTGTTATTGTTTTCCAATTCTAAAAAGTCATTGATGCGTTTTTTAAAAGCCGTTGGTTTACTTTCCAAAAGTTTGTCAAAGTAAATTTGAAAATTTTGAGGCGTTGGGGGGATGCCTTCATCCCCCATGGTTTTTAAAACCAGCGCCGCAAATTTATCTAACTCATTATTGGTGCTATTTTGGGAAGCAATGGGCTCTTTTGTGATTGGTTTTGGAGGGGGTGTTTGCGCAACGATATCTTCTTTTGTATCGATGTTGTAAACACCTACATTTCCTTTTTCTCTGTTAAAACGAACCATTGCTTACCTTTTAAATCATTATTTAAAACTTTTATTGAGTACTTTGTCAATTAACCCATACTCACATGACTCTTCTGCACTCATAAAGAAATCGCGCTCTGTGTCTTTGATAATTTTAGGCAATTTTTGATTACAATTTTTTGCCAAAATTTCGTTGAGGACTTGCTTCATGCGCAAAATTTCTTTGGCTTGAATTTCGATATCGGTTGCTTGCCCTTGTGCTCCACCTAAGGGTTGGTGAATCATAATACGAGCATTAGGAAGCGCATAACGTTTCCCTTTCGTGCCCGCACTGAGTAAAAATGCGCCCATAGAGGCAGCTTGACCGATACAAATAGTGCTAATATCAGGCTTGATATAATTCATAGTATCGTAAATACTAAAACCACTGGTAATGACACCACCAGGGGAATTAATATACAAATAGATATCTTTTTCAGGGTCTTCTGCTTCGAGAAAAAGAAGTTGTGCGACAATCGAAGATGCCACAACATCATTGATTTCGCCACTGAGCATAATAATACGATCTTTTAAAAGGCGAGAATAGATATCATAACTTCTCTCACCTCTCCCTGTTTTTTCAACAACGACAGGAACATAGTAGCTCATTAGTTACCTTTTGTAAAAAGCTGGTTGAAGAGTCTCTCTTCAATCATAGACATTTTAATCGCTGGAAGAACGCCTTGTTTTTGGTAAAATTCTAGGTATTCTTTTGGGTTTGCACCTTGTTGCATTGCTTCAAAGTAGATCATTTGAAGAACTTCTTGGTCGTTGACCATGATGTTTTCTTGACGTGCAAGTTCATCGACGATAAAAGTTAATTTAACGCTTTTTTCAGCATCATTTCTAAACTCTTCTCTTTTTTCTTTAATTTTTTCTGGATTTTCAGAGTATTCTTTAATGGTTGCTTCATCCATCTTTCCAAAAACACTTCTCATTTGAAGATCAATCTCTTGATCAACAATATTTTCTGGAAGATCTAGCGCAACTTTTGCCAATACATTTTCAACAAATTGAGGTTTTAACTCTTCGTTAAATAGTTTTGCTAATTTTTCGTTACGAATTTCTGTTTCAATTTGCTCTTCTAATACTTCTAAAGAGGCATTTTCAACACCTGGAAGCAGTTTTTGAATCATCTCTTCACTTGGCGTTTCTGGAACATCTTTGACTTTAATTTCATGAAGCGTTACTTTAAAGATAACCGGTTTACCTGCAAGTTCTTTGTTGCCATAGTTTTCAGGGAATGCAACTTCGATATCTTTACTCTTTCCTGCTTTCATCCCAACGACACCATCTTCAAAACCAGGAATAAAAGAGCCACTACCAATCTCTAGGGTATATTTTTCCGCTTTACCTCCCTCAAATGCAACACCGTCTAAAAAGCCTTCAAAATCAATGACCGCAAAATCACCTGATTTAACAGCTCTTTTTTCTTCTACAGTTTTAAGGTCGGCAACCAATGCCAATGTCTTTTCAAGTCTTTCACTAATTTCTTTTTTAGTCACTTTAGGTGTTTTGTACTCAGGAATGCACTCTTTATAGCCTTCAACATTCACACTTGGTTTGAATGAAAGTTTCATGACAAGCTCTAGTCCACCATCTTTTTCTTCAAATTTTGAGAAACTAGGCTCACCTACTACAAGCTCAGCGGTTACATTGAGTTCGCTCAGTGCTTGAGTATAAAGGTCTCTAAGTGCTTCTGTTTGGGCATCATCTTTGAGTTGTTTCCCGTAACGTGCTTTTACGATATGTGCAGGAACTTTTCCTTTTCTAAAACCATCAACTTTCATATTAGAAGCAGCAGAAGTGATCAGTTTCTCTTCTTTTTTTTGTAAAAGTGCAGGTGAAATAGTTGCTTCAACAGCAGCATTGGCACTATTAGTACGGTTAACTTTAATTTGCATAAAATCCCTTTTCGATATAAAATTTTTCTCAAATATACCAAAAAATTACTTTTAAGTCGCTTTTTATCCATTAAAAAGCAAAATGAAGATAAAATATGTCGTCTTAATTTTAATCAAAGTGAATGATCATGGAACGAAAAGAAGAATTTGAAAATGCTGTAAAAACGATGTTAGAAATTATTGGTGAAAACACACAGCGTGAAGGTCTTTTAAAAACGCCTTCTCGAGTCTTTAAGGCATATGAATACATGACACAAGGGTATCATCAAAGCCCTACTGAAGTCTTGAATGAAGCACTGTTTGAGAGCGATAATAATCAAATGGTTTTAATTAAAGATATTGAATTTTATTCGATGTGTGAGCACCATCTTTTGCCGATTATTGGAAGAGCGCATGTGGCCTATATTCCTAATGGGAAAGTGGTAGGGCTTTCTAAAATTCCTCGTATGGTGGATATCTTTGCACGTCGTTTGCAAATTCAAGAACAACTGACTGAACAGATTGCCAAAGCGATTGATGATGTCATTGCTCCTAAAGGAGTGGGGGTTGTTATTCAGGCGCGTCATATGTGTATGGAGATGCGAGGTGTGGAAAAAACCCACTCCAATACAACCACATCAGCGCTTCGAGGGCTCTTTTTAAAAGCAGATACCAGAAAAGAGTTTTTTGACATTATTAACGCACCACAGGCTAATCGTTACTAATGCCACTTCAACGCCTCAGACATAAACTTCAAGAAAAAAGCCTTTCTCCAATGTTTGGTACGATTACCAAAATTAGTTCTACCACCATTGAGGCGTGTGGTTTAAGACCTAGCATTGGAGATATTGTTAATATCGTTTCCTTGGACAGTGATAAGAATGAGTTAGGCATGGTCACCGAAGTGGATCGCAATGCCTTCTTTATCTCCCCGTTTGGATTTATTGAGGGGTTTAAGATTGGAGATAAAGTTTTTATCAGTGAACAAGGAATGATGATTCCTGTGGGCGAAGAGTTATTAGGACGGGTGGTTGATCCGTTTATCCGCCCAAAAGATGGCAAAGGAGCGATAGGCGCACGCTCGTCCGCATCCATTATGAAAGCACCCTTAGACCCAATGAAAAGAGGATTGATTAACGAGCCATTTTGTGTTGGAGTCAAGACGATTGATGGGCTTTTAACCTGTGGAAAAGGTCAAAAAATGGGCATTTTTGCAGGGAGTGGTGTGGATAAATCAACACTGATGGGGATGATTGTAAGAGGCTCTGAAGCGCCCATTAAAGTGGTGGCTTTAATTGGTGAACGTGGGCGTGAGGTGCCTGAGTTTATTGAGAAAAACTTGGGTGGCAATCTTGAAAATACGGTCATCATTGTAGCGACCAGCGATGATTCCCCTCTCATGCGAAAGTATGGTGCTTTTAGTGCGATGAGTGTGGCAGAATATTTTAAAAATCAAGGAAGAGATGTGCTCTTTATGATGGATTCAGTGACCCGTTTTGCCATGGCGCAGCGGGAGATTGGTTTAGCATTGGGTGAGCCTCCAACTTCTAAAGGGTATCCGCCTTCGGTGTTAGCCCTTTTGCCACAACTGATGGAACGTGCGGGAAAAGAAGAAGGTAAAGGTTCCATTACCGCTTTTTTTACCGTTTTGGTTGAGGGTGATGATTTAAGTGATCCTATTGCGGATCAGTCTCGTAGTATTCTTGATGGGCACATTGTGTTAAGTAGGGAATTAACGGATTATGGGATTTATCCGCCGATTAATATTCAAAACAGTGCTTCAAGGGTCATGGGGGATGTGATAGAAACAGAGCACAAAAAAGCAGCGATGCGGTTTAAGCGTTTAAATTCGATTTTAAAAGAGAATGAAGTGTTAATTCGCATTGGCGCATACGAGAAGGGTAACGATAAAGAGCTGGATTTAGCGATTAGTAAGAAAGAAAAAATGAACAGTTTTCTACAGCAAGCTCCTGAGGAAGTTGTGCCGTTTGAAACAACCGTAAGTGAGTTAAAACAAATTATTGCCTAAAACATTTTAGTTTTTTTTAATATAGAAAGTAATAGTATTCAAAAATTAATTAGGATAAACTTTATCCTATATGGAAATGGAGAGAGAAGACAATGAGAGTCTATTTAGATAATAACGCGACAACCATAGTTGATCCTAAAGTGTTTGCAGAGATGGTTCCGTATTTTTGCCAAATGTATGGCAATCCAAATTCATTGCATCAATTTGGGAGTGAGAGTCACCCAGCACTTAGGGCTGCAATGGATCAACTCTATGCTGGTATTAACGCCAGTGATGATGACGACATTGTTATAACATCCTGTGCGACCGAGAGCAATAACTGGGTCATCAAAAGTATCTATAACGACACTATTTTAAATGGCGATAAAAATCATATTATTACCAGTGAAGTGGAACATCCTGCGGTTGGGGCATCCTGTAAATTTTTAGAGAGTTTGGGTGTTAACGTGACCTATCTTCCTGTCAATAGCGATGGTGTCATTAATGTAGAAGACCTAAAAAATGCAATTACCGATAAAACAGCGCTTGTTTCCATTATGTGGGCGAACAATGAAACGGGTATGATTTTTCCGATTGAAGAGATTGGGGCGATTTGTAAAGAAAGAGGAGTACTTTTTCATACGGACGCAGTTCAAGCGATTGGTAAAATTCCTGTGGATGTGCAAAAAGCCAATGTTGATTTTTTAAGCTTTTCAGCGCATAAATTTCACGGACCTAAAGGGGTCGGTGGGCTTTACATTCGCAATGGACAAACTTTGTCACCTTTCTTTCATGGTGGAGAGCATATGGGGGGCAGACGCAGTGGAACCCTCAATGTTGCGGGGATTGTCGGTATGGGAAAAGCGATGGAATTTGCCGTTGAAGCCCTTGATTTTGAAAAAAATAACGTCAGACGTTTGCGGGATAAACTAGAAGATGCTTTGCTTCAAATTCCTGAAACCTTTGTGGTGGGCACGAAAGAACAACGTGTTCCCAATACGATTTTAATTAGTGTTAAAGGTATTGAGGGTGAAGCGATGCTGTGGGATTTGAATCAAAATGGCATTGGAGCCAGTACCGGCAGTGCGTGTGCGAGTGAAGCGCTTGAGTCCAATCCTGTCATGGAAGCTATTGGCGCAGAAGCGGATTTGGCACATACAGCACTTCGTCTTTCGTTGTCTCGTTTTACCACAGAAGCTGAGATTGATTATGCGATTGAAGTGATTAATAAAGCCGTTCTTAGACTTCGTGCGATTTCGAGTACCTATGCGTATGCGCCTGAGTGGCACGTGAGTAAGTTGTAACAATCTATTTTGTTTTACATGTAAAGATTTTAAAGGATAGAAAATGGGAAAAAATAGTTTAATTGGCGGCTCTATTTGGGAAGAGTACAGCCAAAAAGTGCAAGATTTGATGAACCATCCTAAAAATATGGGTGAGCTGACAGAAGAAGATGCAAAAAATATGGGCGGAAAGCTTGTGGTTGCGGACTTTGGTGCGGAGAGCTGTGGCGATGCGGTGAGACTTTACTGGATTGTCGATGAAGCAACGGAAATGATTAAAGCGGCAAAATTTAAAAGTTTTGGCTGTGGTACCGCCATTGCAAGTTCGGATACGATGGCAGAGCTGTGCATTGGCAAAACCGTTTCTGAAGCGGTTAAAATCACCAATATTGACGTTGAAAAAGCGATGCGTGATAATCCTGATATTCCTGCCGTCCCGCCTCAAAAAATGCACTGTTCGGTTATGGCGTATGATGTCATTAAAGCTGCTGCGGCTTCATTTAAAGGCGTGGACGCAGCGTCTTTTGAAGATGAGATTATTGTGTGTGAGTGTGCACGGGTCAGCCTTGGAACGATTAAAGAGGTGATTCGTCTCAATAACCTGACCACCGTAGAAGAGATTACCAATTACACCAAAGCGGGTGCATTTTGTAAATCCTGTGTGAAGCCTGGCGGGCATGAAGAGAAAGAGTATTACTTGGTCGATATTTTACGAGACACGAGAGCTGAGATGGAGCATGATCGTTTATTGGCGATTTCCAATGCGCAAATCGAAGGTCACAGCAGTGTTGATTTTGATGACTTAACGGTGGTGAAAAAATTCCAACAGATTGAAGCCGTCATTGATGAAAACATTCGCCCGATGTTGGTTATGGATGGAGGAAATCTTGAAATTCTTGACATCAAAGAGGGTGATGATAAAGTCACAGATGTTTACATCCGCTATCTTGGTGCGTGTAGTGGCTGTGCGAGCAGTTCAACAGGCACACTTTTTGCTATCGAATCTGTTTTACAAGAGAAATTAAGTAAAAATATACGAATATTACCTATCTAAAAAGTATAAAACGAGAGGTCTTTTCTTCTCGTTTTCCTCGTTTTAAATTCTTACATGTAAAAAGGAATCATTGTGGCAAAAGTCGAATTTTTAGGGCCGATTGGGCGTCCTAGCCTTGATGTGGATATTGCAAATTTGAATGAACTCAAAGACTATTTTAAAGAGGACAAAGCACTTCAAGAATGGCTAGGAATTTGCGCTGTTGCGGTCAATGATACGTTGGTGTGTGATTTAAACATGCCGATTGCTTCTGAGGATAAAATCTCCCTTTTACCTCCTGTGTGTGGAGGCTGAAGCATGTTAGAATTACATGAAGGCTCTTTACATGTAAAAGAGATTTTGGCTGCGTGGTACGATAAAATCTGCGATAAAAACTACGGTGCGTTTATCCCTTTTGTGGGCATCGTGCGTGATGAAGATGGCATTGAGGGTCTTAGTTTTGATATTTATGAGCCTATTTTGCAAAGCTGGTTTGATGCGTGGCAAGAAAAAGCAAAGGCGCAAAATGCCGTGCTTTTAATGGCACACGCTAGGGGTGACGTGCCCAATCACACGTCAAGTTATATCTCTGCCGTGGTTTCGCCTAAACGAAAAGTTGCCTTAAAATTGATTAACGATTTTGTGGAAGATTTTAAAGCCAATGCGCCCATTTGGAAGTATGATTTGATTGAGGGGCAACGTGTTTATGCTAAAGATCGCTCCCATCTGCTTCAAGGACATGGGCTTTTAAAGGCGGATGCATGAGTCAAAATTTTCCTCCTTTTGATGAAACACTCAGAGCGCTTGAGGCTTCTATTTGCACACAATTTGGTGTTGAAAACCTGTTTGTGGGTGAGGCTTTGGGACGCTTTTTGGCGGTGGATATTGTCGCTGTTGAAAATAACCCTACCCATGAAACTGCCTCAATGGATGGCTATGCCATCGCTTTTAGTGACCAAGACTTAGGGAAGTTACATGTAAACGCTTTTGTGCCTGCTGGGAGTGAAACAACCGGCGTGGTTGCGCAAGGGCAATGCGTGAAAACCTTTACGGGTACACTTATGAGTGAAGGGACAGATACGCTTATTCCGATTGAAAATGTGGAAGTTGAGGGCGAGAGTATTCGCATTACCACTCCTGTTTTCAAAGGACATGCGGTGCGACCTGTGGGAGAGAACTATAAAGCGGGTGAAGTGCTCATTCAAAAAGGGACAAAGATTGGTTTTGCAGAAATTGGGGTGATGGCAGAACTGGGCATGGTACAAGTTGAAGTCTTTATGCGCCCTCGCATTGCTATTCTCTCCACGGGCAATGAAATCTTAGATTTTGGTGAAGTGAAAACCTCTCACGCACAAATTCGAAGCTCCAACCATGTCACCGTTGAAGCCATCTTGCGCCAAATGGGTTGTGAGACGATGCGTTTTAAACTCATCCGTGATGAGCGAGATGTTATTGAGCAACAGCTCCGACAAGCACTCATGTGGAGCGATATTGTCGTAACCACAGGTGGGGGAAGTGTGGGGGATTTTGATTATTTGCAAAGCATCCTCACCGATATGAAGATTCAAAATATCATTGATGGCTCCTACATGAAACCAGGACGACACATTCGTGTGGTCAAAACTGGGCACAAATATATCTACGCACTTCCTGGCTTTCCTTACAGCGCCTCAGTGTGTACCTTTTTGTTTATCGCTCCCTTGTTTCGTAAAATGCGCTCTCAAAAATTTGCTCTACCTACCATCAAAGCTAAAATGGGCGAGTTTTACAAAAAACGCTCTAAATTTGTTGAATTTACTGCGTGTAATCTTCGTTTTTGTGAGGGTGAATTGGTGGTGGATTTGAAAGGCAAAAAAGAGGGCAGTAGCGCCATTTTAAATAACCTTTTAGATAAACCCTCTTTGCTTCGAGTGGAAAAAGATGTTTTAAAGATTGAAAAAGGCGAGATGGTGGACGTGGTATTGCTGGACGTGTAAACGTCTAGCAATAGCCTTTTAGCTTTTTACATGTAAAAACATTGACGCTTAAAAGGAGTCCTATGTCTTTTCAAATCTCTAATGCTTCTCAAAAAAGTTTATCAACGCTCATGGTGATTTGGTTTACTATGGTGAGTGCGTTGTTTGTGTATGTTTTGGTTTGCTATATGCTACTCTCTCAAGGTGGAATCAACGTTTTATACTCGCCTGAGATACTGCGTAGTACGTTTTTTCTCAATCTCAATCTTCTTGTGTGGGCATATCTTTTTGCGGGTGTTGTTTTGGGTGTGGGAATTGTTCACTTTAAAAGTGCCTATGCCAAAATGGTAAAAGAGATTCTAGCTCAAACCTTTGAGAGTAAGGAAGAGGAATTTAATACGTTTAAAACCCGTTATGTAACGCTTATGTTTGTGCATCTTGCACTCTTTGAGAGTATCGCTATTTTGGGAATTGTTGTGTTCTTGACAACGGGTGATTTTACAACGATGGTGAATCTTACGTTGTTTGCTTTGGCAGGTTTTTTAGTGGTTGTTCCCTCTCGGGCAAAATTTACCTCTTTAAAAGGGTAGATTTCTCTTTTTTTGTTACATTTGCATAACTGTTTAAGATTTTATTATACTATAGTGAATCCAAAATTTTAAAGGAGACGGTATGAAAAAAGTTTTATTATCTATGGTTGTAGCAGGTGCTTTGGTGTTGCCACTGAGTGCGCAAGAGGTTAAAGGCTTAAATGTACTCATTACATCAGGGGATACTCAAACCCAAATGATGGGGATGGTGCTCTCTACCAGTGCACTTAAAGACCACAGTAAAGTTGTAAACATTACTCTTTGCGGTCCTGCGGGTCAGTTAGCCCTTAAAGAGTTTGAATCAGGAAGTGTCAAGCGTGGCGATGGTCAAAGTGTGAATCCTAAAAGTGCGCTTCAAGGCTTAATCAAAGCAGGCGCATCCGTGCAAGTGTGCCCACTCTTTTTACCTACAGCAGGCAAAGAAGTATCTGCTTTAGTCGAAGGTGTGAGTGTTGCTAAACCACCGATGGTAGCTAAAAATTTAGTGGATGCATCGTTTCAAAACATTAGTTTCTAATAGGTATCTTGCAAAGCTCCTTTTGCAAGCAAAAAAAGCACCAAGGGTGCGTGGGCATTCTGCCGAGGAAAACCCAGCGTTAGCGTAGCCTTTAGAGCTTTGCTTTAAAGGCGTGTTTAGAGTTCTTGCAGAACTCTAATGTGAAAACAAGGTTTACATGTAAACTAAATCCATGCCAAAAATCCCGCATACACAAACAGATACCGTGCCAATTTGGCAATGCTTACAATGAGTAAAAACTTCCACCACGTATACCGTACCACTCCAGCCACGAATGTGAGCGGGTCACCAATAATGGGAAGCCATGAGAAGAGCAGGCTCCACATGCCATAGCGCTCAAAAAGAAGCGTGGCTTTGTGCTGATGTTTGGCTTTGATGTAGCCTTTTGAGAGGGAAAAATCTGAGGCGTATTTTCCTAATATATAATTGACAAAAGAGCCTAACGTATTGCCAAGCGTGGCAATGGTTAAAAGTGTGTAAGGGTTTAATTTTTGATCTAACAGGTAGAGAAAAAAAGCTTCGCTTCCTCCTGGTAAAAGGGTGGCAGAAGCAAAGCTAATTCCTAAAAGGCTGAGAAGTTCCACCTTACTCTAAAACCGCTAAGATGGTCTCTTTATCGGTGAGTTGTGAGTCGTATTTGATGACTAAAAGTTGTTCACTTTCATTGCGATACCATTCGATGATACCTTTAACATGGCTAAGATGTAAAACTCTTGTCAAATCAATGGTTTCAAAAGGGAGGTAGAGGTTTTTATTGATGCTTGGATTGTGTAAGGTCGCAATTAAAAAAAGCCACAAAATACAGGCGATAAACATCACCCATGCAATTTCCATAATACCAAAGTGCTGTAAAAAGAAGCCTCCAAAGACACCACCCACAAAGGTTCCCGCATAGCCAAAGGAGTTAAAAACGCCTAGAGCTGCACCTTTTTGGTGAATCTTTGCGTATTTGCTTGCCATCGATTGCATCAAAGGCTCATGTATATTAAAGCCAATAAAAAAGAGCACAACTCCTACAATAAACCATGGCGCACTTTTGGCGTAGCCCATCATGACATAGCTGATACCAAAAAAGACAATACCAATCATCAGCATCTCTTTGGCTTTATGCTTTTTTTCTCCCAAAATAGCTGAAGGCGCCATCGCTAGTACGCCACAAATCATCGCAGGTAAATAGACCATCCAGAGCTCTTTTTTCTCAAAACCAAACTCTTTAAACATAATGATAGGAATGACCATAAACGCTAGGGTCATCATCCCTTTTTGAAGCATGTTGGTGATGTTCATTTTCATAAGATTTTTATCTTTAAAAATGTGTTTAAGCTCTGCCTCATCGGCACCGTAATGATGGACAATTTTAGGAGGATTGGGAACTTTAGTGTAGAGAATAATAATCGCTAAAAGACAAAAAAGAGCGGTCAGAAAAAAGAGTTTATCCACCCCATAGTACCCGCCAATGAGTGAGCCTAGCATCATGGAAAGCGCAAAACTTGCCGCAATACTTCCTCCCATAATCGCCATGGCTTTGGCACGCACTTCTTCTTTGACCATATCGCTAATCATCGCGGTTCCAACCGCACCAATCGCACCAGCACCTTGTAAAAAACGACCTATCATCAAACCATAAATGCTCTCACTCAAACCACACACCAGTGAGCCTATCATAAAGATAACTAAGCCAATAAAAATGGTGACTTTACGTCCAATTTTATCGGAGAGAATCCCAAAGGGAATTTGCAAAAACATTTGGGTTATGGCATATCCACCAATGGTAATACCCACTAAAAATTCATTGGAACCTTCTAAGTGAAGCGCATAAACAGAAAGCACAGGTAAGACGATAAAAAGACCTAAGAAACGAAGCGAAATAATCAGGGTTAGGGGGAAAACAGTTTTTAACATGAATGCACTATTCCTCGAAATTTAATCACGGTTGATTTTACCTTTGTTAAACTTTGAAAAGTCTATGAAATTTTAAAATCACACTTGGCTCAAGCTTCTTTTATGTTATAATCTTCAACAGTTAAAACAAACACGGAAGGAGTTAGCATGGAATTTAATATTACACATATTTTAGGGTTTGCTGGGTGCGTGTTGGCGTATTTTATTACGCTTTATTATATTGGTTTGAATCACTGGGTTGTGATGGAACACAACAAAATTTATGCGGAATTTGATGCGATTAAACGTGAGCTTAATACGCTTAAACAAAAGGCTTAAATAAATTTAATGGGGCGCTTAGCGCCTCTTTTTAATGGATGTGAATGCGCTATTTTCTTTTTTCTTCGTTTGTTTTTATGGTCGTTTTTTCAGGCTGTGCTTCTAAACTCTCTCCCACATCGCAAGATGATACATTTGCTACAACGCTTCAAGAACAAACTAAACAGTTTGAACGCTTTAGTCATGAGGAGAATTTTGATGAGCTTTTGATGCTTTTTCGTGAAAATTGTAAGGCACCCCAGACGCAAAAAGTTTATGCCAAAGTGTGCGAACAATCTTTACATGTAAAGGATGCAAAAGCCTTTTTTCAAAACGCTTTTGTACTCAAAAAGGTTGAGCCTAACGAGCAACGCTCTATGCTCACAGGTTATTATGAACCCCTTTTACATGGAAGTATGAAAAAGAGTAAACGCTTTGCGTATCCTGTTTATGGTAAACCCAAAGATTTGATTAAAATTGTGGGTGAAAAGGACGCAAAAATGCGTGGACGCTCTGTAAAGGGAAAGGTTGTTCCTTATTTTACGAGAGCAGAAATTGCCAAGCGTAAGATGAAAGCAGAGATTTTGTGTTACGTGGACGATAAAATTGACCTCTTTTTTATGGAAGTACAAGGCTCAGGCAGGGTAGAGCTTGAAGATGGAAGAGTAATGTTTATAGGCTACGCTGATAGTAACGGACACACATACAAATCACTCGGACGAGAGATGGTCAATAGAGGGATTTTTGCAACGCCTGAAGAGGTCTCTATGCAAAAAATCAAAGCGTGGTTAGAAGCACACCCCACAAAAAGAGATGAACTTTTAAATACTAACCCAAGTTATGTCTTTTTTCGCAAAATGGAACAAAAAGCAACGGGAAGTTTGGGCGTTGTGTTAACGCCTGAGCGCTCTGTGGCAGTGGATAGAGCGTTTATTCCTCTAGGTTCACTTTTAGCACTTAAGAGCGAATCGCCTCAGTATAAGGTTGAAAAGTTTGTGTTTGCGCAAGACACGGGTGGGGCAATTAAAGGACCCAATCGTGCGGATATGTTTATGGGGTATGGGGAACGAGCCAAATGGGTTGCTGGTGAGCTTCAAGCGCCATTGGAAGTATGGATTATGGAGCCGAAGTTTTAAACAAAAAATGGATAGAATAAAAGCTTATATAAGCAGGGGGAATGAGCGTTGAAAATTGTATTAGCTACGTCCAATCAAGGCAAAGTTAAAGAGTTTCGCTCGTGGATTAGCGAGTATGAGGTGGTGGCATACAGCGACATTATGGAGCCTTTCGAGATTGAAGAAACAGGAAGCACGTTTAAAGAAAATGCGCTGATTAAAGCACGTGCTGTTTATGAAAAACTAAGCGATAAAAATGACATGGTGCTGAGTGATGATAGTGGCATTAGTGTGCCTCTCTTAGGCGGAGCACCTGGTATTTACAGTGCCCGTTATGCGGGCGTGGGGGCGACTTCAGAAGCCAATTTAAACAAACTGATTGCAACTTTGAAAGAACAAGGTGTCTCAAAAACACCCGCTTTTTACACCGCTGCCATTGCGCTCGTGTGTGCTAAGGGTGAATTTTGTGTGCATGGCTGGATGCACGGCAATGCGATAATGGAAGCTAGAGGTCACAACGGCTTTGGGTATGACCCAATGTTTATGCCCTACGGTTATGACAAAACCTTAGGTGAGTTAGACGAAAGCGTGAAAAAAGCCTTTTCGCACCGAGGAAGAGCGCTTGAGTTGGCGCACATCATCATAAACTCTTTGAAATAAAACAGTAATAAACAAGACATATAATAGGCTTTTTTGATAATGGCTATGGTGCATAGCTCTTATTAAAGAAGCCTCACCATAAACTTAATTCTGCCAACGTGTTGGCAAGCTTCAGTGCCCTAGTGGCTAACGTAGCCAAAAGAGCTTTGCTTTTTTGGCGTGGCTTAGACTTTTGAAAAAAGTCAATTAAAAATGAGAAGGAAAATCATGGCAACAGTATTAATTATCGGTGCGGGCGGTGTGAGCCGTGTTGTGACCAAAAAATGCGCAATGAACAGCGGCGTGTTCAGTAAAATTGTTTTGGCAAGCCGAACCAAATCAAAGTGTGACCAAATCGCAAGTGAGATCAAAGAATCTTTACATGTAAACATCGAAACTGCGGCGATTGATGCGGACGATGTGGACGCATTGGTGGCTCTCATCGAAAACGTAAAGCCTGCTTTGGTGATGAACATCGCACTTCCGTATCAAGACTTAATCATCATGGACGCATGTGTGAAAACCAAAGTGCCTTACCTAGACACGGCTAACTACGAGCATCCAGACCTCGCAAAGTTTGAGTACAAAGAGCAATGGGCACGAGATAACGCCTTTAAAGAAGCAGGCATTATGGCACTTTTGGGCAGTGGTTTTGACCCAGGTGTGACCAATGTTTACTGTGCCTACGCACAGCAGTACCTTTTTGACAGCATTGAGAGCATTGATATTTTGGACTGTAATGCGGGCGATCATGGTTACGCCTTTGCAACCAACTTTAACCCAGAAATTAACCTTCGAGAAGTCAGCTCCAAAGGGCGTTATTGGGAAAATGGTGAGTGGATAGAAACTGAGCCAGTGTCTGTGAAAATGGTTTGGGATTACCCTGAAGTGGGACCAAAAGATAGTTATCTCCTTTACCATGAAGAGTTAGAATCGTTAGTTCAAAACATTAAAGGGCTTAAACGTATTCGTTTTTTTATGACCTTTGGTCAAAGCTATCTTACGCACATGAAGTGTTTGGAAAATATCGGAATGTTGCGCATTGATGAGGTCGAACACAAAGGGATGAAAATCGTCCCTATCGAATTTTTGAAAACCTTGCTTCCAGACCCTGCAAGTTTGGGACCTAGAACGGTTGGTTTTACGAACATTGGGTGTGTGTTTGAAGGTCTAAAAGATGGCAAAAAACGCAAAATCTACATCTACAACGTGTGCGACCATCAAGCGTGCTACCGTGAGACGGGTGCACAAGCGGTGAGTTACACCACAGGAGTTCCAGCGATGATTGGCGCAAAACTGATGTTAGAGGGCACATGGTCTGGCAAGGGTGTATTCAACATGGAACAATTCGACGCCAAGCCTTTTATGGACGAATTGAACACACAAGGGCTTCCGTGGAAAATCATCGAAATGAAACCCGAAGAGACTTTTGAGGTTAAATAATATTATTTGCTCAAGGCTTTACATGTAAAGCCTTGAGCCTCCTTCTTTAAAGAAGTTACTCTCCCATACGCTTACGTTCTAAACTTATTTAAAATGCCGTTGAGTTTTTCAGTCAAGGCATTAAGATGCTCACTCGCACCTGCGATCTCCTCGACACTTCTGGTGTTTTGGGTTGAGAGGGTATTGATTTCTGCGATTTTTGTGACAATCTCATCAATTTTCTCTCCTGTTTTCACATAATCTTCTACGGTTTTATCGTTCAGTTTGGTTGCTTTATCCATAATATCAACGGTTAGATTGATTTTTTGCTCAACCTCATGTGCAATGGAAGAGAGCTCTTGAATTTCACTGGAATTGTGATTCATCTGATCACTGCTGTCATTGATGGATTGGACGATGACATTAATCGTTGCGTTAATCTCAACCAAACTTTTTTGAGTGCGTTCTGCTAATTTTCGCACTTCATCGGCAACGACGGCAAAGCCACGTCCATGCTCTCCCGCACGTGCGGCTTCAATGGCGGCATTGAGCGCTAGAAGGTTCGTTTGATCGGCAATATCGCTAATGACTGTTAAGACATTTTTGACTTGTTCCGCATCAGAGCTTAGTTGTTGAATACGGTGTGCGAGCTCCATCTCCGTTGCAGCGCTATTTTGAACACGTCTTCCTAAAACCTCGATGTGTTCACGGGCGCTTTTGAGTTCACGGTTGGCTTTGATGACCTCTTCTTTACTCTCTTTTGCCTCTTTGACAGAAACGACGATCTCTTCTTTGGTTTCATGGGACATTTGCGTCGCTTGATGAATAATCATCGTCGAATCCTCAACCCGTTTGCCTACTTGAAGGGTTGTAGCAGAGAGCTCATGCGCAATGGAAGCGTTTTCACTGCTCGTCTCTTTGGCTAAAGCGACTGTTGAGCGTACTTTCTCGATAAAGTTGTTAATTTCATGTGAGGCATCACCGATTTCATCGTTTGTTTTGACTTCTAATTTTTTAGTGAGGTCTCCATCTCCGACGGCTACATTGTGAGCGGTGTTTTTGAGATTGACAAGAGGAGAGGCTATCATGGTGTTAATCATCATGTAGACTATGCCCAGTACAATGAGTGCTGCTACGGAACTAAAGGCTATCATGGAGAAAATCATTCCATGAATATTGGAAGAGCTTTTTTCTCCTTGCTCAAGGACACGTGCTTCTACGCCATCGATATAAAGCCCTGAAACAATAATCCAATCCCACTCTTTAAAATACTTAGCATAAGTGAGTTTGTCCGCATTTTTTTTGGTAACGGGATGAGGGTAGTTGTAGGTGACAAACACTCCCTCACTTGGATATTTGAGTGCGCCATCAACAATCTCTTGACGATAGACTTTACCTTTAGCATCTTTGACATCGAGTTTAATTTCGGTATTTTTGAGTTTGGCTTGTGTGCCATGAAACGCATAGGTGTAGCCTTTGCCTCCTTTTTTGTAGGCAAAGAAATAGCCATCTTCTGCGTAGCGTAAACTCTCTAAGACTTTAATCGCTTCATTTTGATAAAACTCTTTAATGCTCGAAGCATAATCACCCGTACCAAAGACAATATCTAAAGGCTCAAAATAGAAGTTATAAGCAATCTTTGGCTCATCCACTTTGGTTTTTGGATGTGGAAAAAGAAATTTGCTAATACCTGTGCCATCTTTGGCTGTTTTGATAACATCTTTGATAATAAACGTACCCTGCTTGTCTTTCATATCTATGAGATTTTTACCGACTAAAGAGGGATTGATAGGATGAACCACGTTGACACCCTCAGGTGTGTACGCATAAAAATAACCTATATCGTTGTTGTAACGATAACCGTTTGTGACGCTGTAAATGAGCGTACGCAACTCTTCTTTGGAGAGCTTATCTTTGTTTTTTGCATAGATATCTTCAATGATTTTTTGAAACTCTAAAGCGTCTTCTTTGATTTTATGCGCAATATTTTCATCTAATGTCATTTTGTAAAACGAGGCTATCGCCTTTTCCGCCATCATGGTATGGGCTTTAAGCTCGTTTTTGTGCATCTCTAAAATGAGTTCTCTTTCATCATTTATCTGTGTTTGCACTAAGGTATTGGATTTATAAAAGATAATCCCCAATGAAATGAGCGTTAAAACCCCTAAACTGACAATAAATAAAATAAGCGTTTTAATTTTAATGCTTATTCCTTGCATATGATTGTTCTCCTTCTTCCCTCAACAATTTTTAAATGTTAATAATCGTATCGTCTTTTCTAATAATTTATGTAGGTTTTTTTTGTTAAGGGGAAACATGTTACATTATGTGAGTAAAAATCGGAGAAACTAATCATGAAAATAAGTAAAATTGAAACGGTTTTAGCGCAGATAAACACGCCTGCGTATGTGTGTGAAGAAGCACTTTTGGAAGAAAATTTAAAGCTTCTAAAAGAGGTGAGTGAGCGCTCAGGGGCGACCATTTTACTAGCCCTTAAAGGCTTTGCGTTTAAAGCACTCGCTCCTTTGGTGGACACATATTTGAGTGGCTGTACGTGTAGTGGACTTCATGAAGCCAAATTTGCCAAAGAGTTTTTTAAAGGCTCGGTGTGTACCTATTCGCCTGCGTACAAAGAAGAGGACATCGACGAAGTCATCGCTTTGAGTGAGCATTTGATTTTTAATTCCTTTAACCAATGGGAAAAATACAAACATAAAGCTATGGGAAAAACCAGTTGCGGTTTGCGTTTGAACCCTGAGGTCTCTTCCTCTCCTGTGGATTTGTACAATCCGTGTGGTTTGTATAGCCGTCTAGGCATTACCAAAGAAAATATGCAGTATGACAAACTAGAGGGCATTGAGGGGCTTCATTTTCACGCCCTTTGTGAGCAAGACGCAGATGCGCTTGAAGCGGTTTTAAAAGGGTTTGAAGAGCGTTTTGGGGAGTTGATTTCTCGCATGAAGTGGATTAATTTTGGTGGAGGGCATCACATCACCCGTGAGGGGTATGATGTGGAAAAATTCATCACATTAATTCGTGATTTTAGAGAGCGACACAATGATATTACGGTCTATTTAGAACCAGGGGAAGCGGTGGGGTGGCAAACAGGGCCTTTGGTGGCGAGTGTGCTGGATATTGTGCATAATGGCATGGACATTGCCATCCTTGATATCTCCGCAGAAGCGCATATGCCAGATACGCTTGCTATGCCCTATCGAGCACAGATTCGAGGAGCAGGTGAGCTGGGTGAAAAGCCACACGTGTACCGACTCGGAGGGCCTACCTGTTTGGCGGGGGATATTATGGGTGATTACACTTTTGACGCTCCGCTTCACATCGGAGATAAACTCATTTTTGAAGATATGATTCATTATACCATTGTGAAAAATACGACGTTTAATGGCGTAAAATTGCCTGATTTAGCCGTTTTAAGAAAAGATGGAGCGTATGAAGTCGTAAGTCATTTTGGGTACGATGAGTATAAAAGACGCAATTAATATGTTTTACATGTAAAAAGGGAAAAGATGGATTCAGAAGCGCTTTTATCGCTTAAAGAGGCATGTAAGAGTAAACGTGTGCTTTATGTGGAAGATGACCCTGATGTTAGAGGGCAGACTGCTAAAATGCTTCGACTCTACTTTCACGAAGTGGTGGAAGCGTATGATGGCGTAGAAGGATTGCACTGCTTTGAGAAAGAGCCTTTTGATCTTATTTTTACGGATATTACGATGCCAAAAATGGATGGTTTGTGCATGATAGAAGCCATCCGCAAGCGCAATGCATCGATTCCTATTGTGATTTTTTCTGCGTATGACACGACAGAGTATTTTCTAAAAACGATTGAGCAGGGTATTTCAGGTTATATTTTAAAGCCGTATGGATTTCATGAGATTTTATTCACCCTTGAAAAGGTTGTGAAAGCTTTACCTAAAGAGAGAGCGCATACGCTTTTGATGATTGAGGGGTATTATTGGGAGAGGGCAACGCACTGTTTATGCCAAGAGGAGAAGGAAATTAAATTAAGTAGGCATGAACGTGCTTTATTTGATTTGCTGACCTCTTCAAAACAGCGCATTTTTTCCAGTGAAGAGATAGAAATAGCCGTGTTCGATGATGACCTGAGTGATAATAAACGTGTGCGTAACCTTTTGTCTCGTTTGCGCCAAAAATTAGGATGCGATCTCATACAAAGTATTTACGGAGAAGGGTATAAACTTCGATGGCTTCACCTCTAAGTAGCACAGCAACGCTCAAACAAAAAGCCGAACGGTTCGAGCAACTTTTTAGTAACAGCGGTGTGGGAATTTTTATTGTCAATAAGGAGCGTTTGATTATTGAAGCCAATGAGGCATTTTGTAAAATCTTTGGTTATAGCACGGATGAGATTTTGCATCATTCAGCGTTTGAATTACATTTATCCTATGCAGCGTATGTCAATTTTGCTGAGATCGCTTTTAATAAAGTAAGGCAAAATGAAGCGCTTAATTTAGAGTACCCTTTTAAACACAAAAACGGCAAAGTTATTTGGCTTCGCATTGCAGGCGATTCGATTCCCTCTAATGAAGAAGTTTTGTGGACGATTACGGATATCACAGAGCGCATTGAGACCCAAGAGCGTTTAAGGCAGAGTGAGGCACTTTTACGTAATGCCGAGGCGATTGCGCATTTTGGAAGTTGGGAAATTTTATTGGATGACGTACATCATATGAAGTGGTCTGAGGAGATGTATTATATTTATGGTGAAAATCCACTCTCTTTTGTTCCAACGCTGGAGTGCTTTCAACGCTATTTAAGTCTTGAAAATCTGAAACGTATGCATGCCATTAATGAAAAAGCCCTGCAAAGTGGAAAGAGTGAAGTGTTGGATTATGAAATTATGCGTCAAGATGGGCGTCGGGTGTTTATTAATACCTATCGTAAAGCGATTTATGATGAAAATGGTGTACCCACTAAATTGATAGGAACGACGCTTGATATTACCAAACAAAAAGAGAATGAGCGAAAAATCAAACAGCTCAATGAAACCTTGCATCAAGAGGTGCAAATCCAGCTTGAAAAATTGCGTGAAAAAGACAAACAGCTTCAGTACCAATCCCGTCTGATTCAAATGGGTGAGATGCTCAGCATGATAGCCCATCAGTGGCGACAACCCTTAGCCGCCATTGGCGCTACGACGAGTTATTTATCAGCACGTATTGCGATGGGTGAGATAGAAAAAGAAGCGTTTCAAGAGGAGGTGGAACACATTGAAGGATACGTGTTGCATCTCTCCAAAACGATTGATGATTTTCGCAATTTTTTCAAATCACTCAAACAAAAAGAGAAGGTCACCTTAGAGGCGTTGGTTGAAAGAACGCTGAGTATCGCAAAACCGCTTTTAACAGCAAAAAATATCTCTATTCTCACAGCGTTTACATGTAAAGAAGCGATAGAGACGTATGGGAATGAGTTAGCGCAGGTGATTTTAAATATTATCAAAAACGCAGAAGATGCGTTGATAGATAATGGTGTTAAAGAGCCTATGATTTGGATTAAAACGTACAGCAATGAGCAAGCCCTCTTTTTAGAAATCAAAGATAACGCTGGAGGGATTGAAGAGGCGTTGTTTGAGAAAATCTTTGAAGCCTATTTTTCAACCAAACTTGATAAAGACGGTACAGGAGTGGGGTTATGTATGTCTAAAACCGTGGTGGAAGAGCACTGTAAGGGTGCCTTAAAAGTCCATAACGAAGATGGGGGTGCAGTTTTTACCATTGTGCTTCCTAAATGAGACATTTGCGAGACATTTTTTCTTCTTTTCTTCTTTTTAATTGAGACAATCCCCAGACACTCTCCTCCTATAATAACTCTATGCATTTAAAATATTACTGCAGGAGGTTTCTCATGGAAACACCGCTTTATCTCGAAGAGAGAAGTTTGGTGAAACGTTTTAGTGGTCCTTTACCCATACTGCTCAATACTCTTTTTGTCTTGACATTGTTTTATATCTCATGGTGGATATTTCAAGACCCAAGGGGTATTATGCGTATGTACACGCCGTATGTGGGCTACATGTGGTGTCGTTGGCTGTTGGTCATTATGATTTGGATCGCGTATATTTTTGACTTTTGGCCTTTTAGTAGGTCATGGCTGAAAAACACGCATCCTGTGTTAAAAGGGGTTATTTTAACCACGCTCACCGTAGCGTTGTTTATGATTGTTTTAAAAGGGTTTTTTGAGACGATTTTAGGTGAGTATGCCATTGCGTATTTTAGTCCTGAGCGTCTCACTAAAGAGGGCATTGTTGAATTTTACGCCCTTGAATACTCCGCACAAGCGATTTTGATGTTTGCAGCGATTGCTTCGTGGCTTAGCCCTGCGTGGGTGGTGGCGATGGAGAGTTCACCGTGGGATAAACTGACTCAGCCTGTGAAAGGCTTTTCGATCTTAATGTTTACCTTTTTTATCAGTGTGATTGTCTATTTTGTGGCATTTCACTCTCACATGGCGATTTTGTTTGATCCATGGCAAAAATTTGCGGCGATTACGCCTCCGTGGTGGGAAGATTTTGCGGGAACCGTACATGGTAACTTTAACATCGCATGGATTATGTGTTGTACGGTGATTGTGTGGATGCATGAGACGATTTGGGAGCGTTATCCTTTCTCTATGATCGAAACACCGTGGATTCGCCGTGTGGCTTCTTTCTTTGGGATTATTGTGATTGCCGTAGCGCTTAGCTTCTTTCTCTACTTTGCACAAGAGTTAGTCTGGGGTGAGGCGATTCGAGGAACCAGAAGAGATGCTTCTCCTGATTGGCGTTGGTTGCATGTGGGTGAAATGGCGATTTTCTGGCTTTTACCAGCGCTTTATATGCACTTTTACATGAAAAACGGGTTTAACGCTTACGGTAAAGTGATGAATGTCTTTTTACGAACGGTTGCGTCTATTGCTGGGGCGGTGGTGCTCTATTATGTCTATTACAAAACAGCGCATCTTTTCTTAGGGACACAAGAGGGTTTCTCGCATCCACAACAATTTCCGATGATTCCACTGATTTGGTTGATTAATATTATGTTGATTAACTACTGGTTTATGGATGGCTGGCCAGGATGGCGTTTGGCGGAGGCGAGTGAGAAAGCACCGATTACGCATGTAAGTTATGAACGTGTTGCTTTGAGCGGTTCGTTTTATCGAGGGGTTGCAGGTGGAACACTTGCGGGGGTAGCGCTTTATTTTGTGATTGTCTATCTTATCCCATTCATGGGCTCAGCGCTCATTATCTTTAAATAAGGAGAAAATCATGTCAACAGAACAAACAACTAGACGGGATTTTCTAAAGGGTGCGGTGACAGGACTTGGTTTTGGAACGATGGCGACCATGGGAATCTTCTCGTATTCGCCAATGCGCTCCATTTTTCTTCCTGAGATTGAGCGTAAGATGGTGGATTTTGGCGCATGTAAAAGTGTAAAAATTACCAATATCTCAGAGACGAGTTGGTTTGATAACTCTATTTTAATGGGCGATATGAAAGGTGCGGGTGGACTTTTGGTTGACCAATACCTGTATAACTGGCCTCCTTTTGGAGATGGCTCAGGACTTGCGAAGGGCAGTTACGAAAGAGGCATTGCCAAAATTAAGCATCTTTTGCCACACAATCTTGAAGAGGCATGGAAAATTGTAAAAGCCAATAGCATCCACTCTGATAACGCAGGGGGATTTGCCGCACTTATTGAAGTTGAGCGTTTGGATGGTGTGAAGAAAAAATACCTTTTAGATACAGGTTGGTCGTATGAGTGGATGGATCAGTGCTTTAAGCGTGAGGGCATTGATAAGATGCTTGCGAACAATGAGATTGAAGCGCTGATTATTTCGCATGAACATTTTGACCATTTTTGGGGTTTGCCTGTGACGATGAAGTATGCGCCTAACATCAAAATCATTATTCCCGATGGTTTTTATAAAGAGGGCTTGCAGTACATCAAAGATTCGGGGCATAAGGGTGAATTGGTCGTGCATAAAAAAGGTAAAAATGACATCGAACCAGGGCTTTGTACCTATACGTTTGATGTGCCCATTATCTCACGGGTGTTTGGCGAACAATCTATCTTTGCCAATGTTAAAGACAAGGGTTTGGTGAGCATTTCTGGGTGTTGCCATCAAGGGATTATTCAGTTTATTACCACGGCAAAGAATGAGCTTAAATACGACAATGACAAAATGCACGGCATTTACGGCGGGCTTCATATCTCTCCGTTTGATGATTGGGATCCAAAGTACGATGATTTGGTGATTGCTTTAGGTGGTTGGGGTTTTGATATTATTGGATGTAACCACTGTACGGGACTTTTAACGGCAGAAAAATTTATACGAGCGGGCTATCCTGTGGTTAAAGGTACGGCGCAACATCGCTCTAAAAGTCATGCCTATTTGGGCAATGGAGATACACTCACTTTTGGGTAAATTTGAAGAGCCAAAGTATGACGCTTTGGCTCTTTTTTGAGGAGAATCGTATGAATCTTTTAGAACTCTATCCCTCATCGTTTGATGGCTCATTTGAGGATTATCGGGCGTTTATGCGCTCTGTATTGATTAAAGGCTCGTATGATGGGATGTTAAAAAAGCTTACAGGTTATAAAGGGATGTATCTGTGCCAACAGCCTAAAGAGTGTTGGACGTTGAAGTTTGATCAGTTTGAAGGCATTTTTGGGATGGTTTTAGTGGAGGTCAATGAGGGATTTGGGACGTTTTACCTCTACTATTTTCCTTCTCCAGATGAGCCGCTGCTGGATAAATGTTCTTTGAGTGAAGCGTTGGTTGCACACGATAAAGATTACCGTGAAAAGATACGCTCTTTTGCCTTGTATCCTGAGCTTTTAGAACAGTTTTGCATCGGGAGTTTAAGCTTACATGTAACGATGGCATCGCAGAGTTTACTGCTGTTTTATGAGAGTGTTTTAAGAGAGCGTGTGTATGCCAAAGAGGGGGTTTTAACCAAGGATAAACGCTATGTCATTGAGCCTGAGGGATTGGATAAAGATGTGCCTTCGTTTCGTTTGTTGCTTCCCATTATGAATTTTCTCAACACCACACTTTCTCGCATTGCCACAGAAGCGCCTTCGTACTTTGAGCTGTTTAAAAAACGAGAGAAAAGCATGATGTACGATGGCAAAGGGGTTTTTACATGTAAAGAAGATGCACCTACGCTTAAACTTTTTATCGCTTTGGGATATGGGGATGACTCCTTTGATAGCTCTATGGAGCAACTTTTGATGGGACGGCATGTGGAGGTTATGCATGAGCGTATGAGCCTCAATGCCTTTTTGCAAAAAGCACCGTGGTATGACCTCTCTGAGACACCTTTGGGGAGTATCGCACGCACTTCTAGTCGTGGTGTAAAGCCTAAAATGGTGGTGGTCACAGGATTTTTAGGTTCGGGGAAGACGAACTTTTTACAAAATTACATTGAGTATGAGACGGAGAAAAACCGTTTTGTGGGGATTATTCAAAATGAGATAGGTAAAACGGGGTTGGATGGGAAGTTGGTTGATTATGATTATTCGCTGGTGGAAATGGATGAGGGGTGTGTGTGCTGCTCTTTGGCAGGACAGCTTCGAGCAGGGGTAAATACACTGATGAGTAAAACCTATCCCGATACCATTTTGCTAGAAACCACAGGGGTGGCAAACCCTTTTAATCTTTTATCGGAGCTTCATGAGCTTGAAGATGTGGTGGATTTGGAAGCCATTGTCACGGTGGTGGATGGGTGCAGTGCGCTTTATTTGGCGGAGGAATATACGATTTTTTTAGATCAAATTCGCTCAGCTGATGTCATTTTGCTTAACAAAGTGGACAGAATGCATGAGGAGGAGATTGTCGCGGTGGAGCAGTTTTTGTACGAAAACAATCGGTGTGCGAAGGTGATTCGAACCATTCAGTGCGATGTCCATCCCCATACACTCTCAAATGCCTTACATGCCACCACTGCGCAGATTGCTTCATTGGTCGCCGAAGAAGATGAGGTGATTCACACACACTTACACGATAACCTCTCAAGCATAAAACTGAGTGTCGCACACGTTTTAAATAAAGAACGCTTTGAGAGCTACTTGCAACACCTACCTTCGACTGTTTTTCGGGTGAAAGGAATCGTGCAGTTTGAAAATGAACCCACACAATCGGTGGTGCAATACGTCAATGGCACCTACGAATTTGTCGCCCAACATGAAGACCAAGTCAATGAGATGTTTTTGGTGTACATCGGAAAACATATGGATAAACTCTACCTTCAAGCGCCAGTGTAAAGTGTTACATGCTCAATGCGGTGTGGTCGTTATTTGTGATATAATACTTGTGTCATATGACATAAATATTATATCAAAATGGAAAAATAATGTTGGAAGCACTTTTGGGCACAAAAAATCGAGAACTCACCTTACAGTATCTTCTTGTATTTAACGAGGGATATGCACGAGAAATAGCAAAATACTTTGATGTCTCTTTGCCCTCTATCCAAAATCAATTACAGCATTTTGAAGCGAATGGTTTGGCGTTGAGTAAAATGTCGGGTCGCACCAAAGTCTATTTTTTAAACCCTAGATATGCTTTTTTAGAAGAATTAACGGCGCTACTTGTTAAAGCACGGTCTTATTATAAACCTGAATTAAAAGAGAAGTTTGAGATGCAAAGAAAACGCCCCAGAAGAGTAGGTAAACCTTTATGAAAAAGCAGATAAAAGCGATGGATTTAAAAGAGTTGGGTGGCTTTATCTGCGATGCTCTTATGACTCAGGGTATAGATGTTGTGCTCTCTGGAGGTTCGTGTGTTGAGATATACAGCAGAGGTGAATATAGTTCGTGGGATTTGGATTTGATTAATCGGTACAATGAGCAGTATAAAAAAATTCATCATGTTATGTTAAAACTAGGCTTTAGAGAACATAACAAATACTTTATTCATGAAGATACAAAGTATTTTATAGAGTTTCCTTCTGGCCCTCTTGGCGTTGGTGATGCCCCCGTTGAGAAGATAGCAGAAATAGCTACAGAAGCTGGGGTATTAAGACTTCTAACGCCTACGGATTGTATTAAAGATAGGCTTGCTGCATATTATCACTGGGACGATGAACAAGCGTTACAACAAGCGGTTTGGGTTGCTGAACAAAATGATTATGATTTGGTGTCTATAAGGGAATGGTCTCATAAAGAAGGAGCAGATAAAAAATGTGATCATTTCATTCAACACTTAACCCTAAAAGGTTCAAAGTAACCTACGAATGTGTCCCCCAACACGAAGACCACGTGCATGAGACGTTTTTGGTGTATAGAGGCAAAAACCTCGATAAACTCTACCTTCAAGTCCCTGCGTAATTCTTTACATGTAAAAATGTTACCCACCGTTTACCGCTTTGGTATTAGGATGGCATGTGGGAAATTTCCCAAGCCAAACAAAGGAGGAGACTATGACCGTTGGTTCAAGTTCTCTTTACGAAACCTACCTTTCGTACGGTAGCACGACTAGCTCGAGTCGCTCTAGTAGTTCAGATTTTGCAGAAGCGTTGCTTACTTCTATGGATTCTGATAGTAGCGGTTCGGTTGATAGTGCTGAGTTTAGTAGTGCCGCTCTAGCACTCTCTATCAGCGATGAAAGTGCTATTAGCAGTGCTTTTTCATCGTTAGATAGTGATGGAGATGGTACGATTTCGCAAGAGGAGCTAAGTGCTTCACTTTCTGAAAGCTCAAACATGGTTGCTGGAAGTATGCCCCCACCTCCGCCACCACCTTCCAGCAGTGAGAGTGAAGATACAGGCTATACACAAGAGGAACTGACCGCTATGGCGGAAGACGTTGGCTCAAGTGATAGCAATTTGGCTTCCTTGTTGGCATCTGTGGTGGAAAACTTTGATGCCGCAGACAGTGATGGTGATGGCAAAGTAACCGCCGCTGAGGCGATGGCATACCAGCAATCCACCAGTGAAAGCACTGAGAATGCTGAAGCAAGCAATGTTGCAAGCTCAGGCATGATGCCTCCACCTCCACCACCGCCTTCAAGCAGTGAGAGTGAGGAGGAAGATACGGGTTATACCATTGATGAGCTAACAGCGATGGCAGAAACCGCCGCATCTACGGATAGCAATCTTGCTTCTTTATTGGAATCGGTCATTGAAAATTTTGATGAAGCCGATGCGAATGAAGATGGCAAAGTAAGCTCAGCAGAAGCACAAGCGTATAAAGAGTCTACCAAAGCAGAGAGTATTGGCACTGAAGACGTTGCTAGTAGCTCCAGCGAGGAGGAGTCTTTGATGAGTGCGCTTTTAGCACAAATCGTCTCACGCTACTCTACCCAAACCAGCCTTTCAGGCTCATCGTTTAACCTAAGCGCATAAGCCCTAAACCACGCTCTAAGCAAGGCGTGGTTTAGTGTTACTTTTGGTTTACTTTTTCTTCGTTATAATCAAGCATGATGAATATATTGATGATTGAAGATGATATAGAACTAGGGCAACTTCTGCAAGAGTCGCTTTTGCAAGAGGCTATTCAAACCACGTTGGCATGTACGCCTTTGGAGGGTTTAACCGCTTTGCAAAATGGTTTTTTTGACGCACTCGTGCTTGACCTCTCACTCCCCCAAATCGACGGACTTGAAATTTGCCGTATTGTGCATCAAAGCCTACCCAATCTTCCGATTATTATCTCTTCTGCACGCTCCGATATGAACGATAAAGTGATGGGTTTTGAGCGGGGAGCGGATGATTTTTTACCCAAACCTTACGACCCAAGAGAGCTTGCTTTTAGACTTCGAGCCATTTTAAGACGTGGTTCAAGTGTTCAAGAACAGGGTGTTCCAGCTTTTGTGATGGATGAAGAGCGTCATCTAATTAAGCGTGGCAAAGAGGCGCTAAAGCTCACGCAAGCCGAATATGACATTGTGGCGTATATGCTTAAAAAAGAGGGCTTTGTTATCTCACGAGAGGAGTTACTCTTAAACATTGGCTCCATCAAGTATGAGAGCAGTTTAAAAAGCATTGATGTCATTATGGGGCGGATTCGTCAAAAAATAGGCGATGACCCCAAAAAACCACGCTTTATTCTCTCGGTGCGAGGGGTGGGTTATAAGTTTGTCAATGCGTAAAATTTCTATTATTACCCTTATTTCTACTTTTTTTGCGCTCTGTTTGGTGGTGATTAACATCGCTTTAGCGCTAGAGTATAAGCGTCAAAAGAGTGAGCTAAGTTACTTTGCGTTTCAGCGTTTTGTAATGGCGGTACGACTTTTAAAGGATGTTCCTTTGGAGCGTTTTAATGAGCACCTCAAACCTTTACATGTAAAGATAAGTTCCATGCCCACACAAACACTTCATGATAGGGGTGAAGTGCTTTTGGAAGACCCTTTGTTTGAGATGATGCGTTATGAGAAAAAGCTCTACTTTGTGCCTAAAAAAGATTTGCCACCACCACCGCCACCGCATGCTTTTGGAGGGTTTGGGATGCCTCCACCACCTTTACCTATACGTTTGGTGCATGAAAAAATAGTGTTAGAAGATGAAGGACTCTTTAGCCCGTATCGGGTATGGATTTTGGGTGGGGTGATTAACCTTTTGATGCTGCTTTTTTTTGGCGTGGTGCTTAAAAAGTTGCTTAGATTGCGCCATCTTAAAAGTGCCATTGAACACGTGGGCGATGCACAAACCTTTCAAGCCATTGGCGTTGAGAGCGAGGATGAACTAGGAGAAATTGCTACGGAGTTTAACCATGCGGTGGAGAAGATTCACCACCTTAAAGAGGCTCGCACGCTTTTTTTACGCAATATTTTGCATGAGCTTAAAACGCCGATTATGAAAGGTAAAATTGTCTGCCATAGTTTGGAAAATGTCAAACACCAAAGCCAAATGGAGCGCATTTTTGAGCGCTTAGAAACCCTTTTAGAAGAGATGGTGAAGGTGGAAAAGCTAAGCTCTAACGAGTGGGTTTTAGAGCCAAAGGCGTATCGGATGATCGATGTGCTAGACCATGCGAGAGATTTGTTGTTGTGTGATGCGAGTCGCATTGAGGTGCATTCAGAAGAGTTTATTCCTCTCATTTTAATCGATTTTGAGCTCTTCGCCACCGCCTTGAAAAATCTTCTGGACAACGCTTTGAAGCACTCCACGCAGAAGGTGGATGTGGTCATAGAAGAGGGGATGGTGAGCATTGAGAGTGTGGGAGAGGCGATTGCCAAAGAGAAGATGGACTTTTCACGTCCGTTTAACCGTGCGGTGGAGAGTTCTAGTGCGGGTTTAGGGCTAGGGCTTTACATCGCTAATGCGATTGTTGTGAAGCATGGCTTTGCTTTGGAGTATTTACATGTAAAGGGAAAAAATTGTTTTAGGATTCGTTTTTAAGCGTTTACATGTAAACCTATTTTTTTGCTATGATATAAAAAATTGTGCAGGAAAAGAATGAACTACATAGGCTCCAAAGCAAAACTTTTAGCGTTTCTTGAACATCACATCCTAGCGCTCATTAACGATACTTTTGAGGGGAAAATCGTCTGTGATTTGTTCTCAGGCAGTGGGGTCGTGGGAAGCTTTTTTGCGCAAAAAGGGGCAGTTGTTTTAAGCAACGATAGGGAGTATTATAGTTATCTTCTAAGTAAAGCGCAGTTGCAAACGGGCGTGTTGGAGGGCGTAGAGGCTGATTTTCAGGCGTTAAATGCGCTCAGCCCTGTGCAAGGCTGGCTTTATAAGCACTACTCCAAAAGTAGTGGCAGGTCTTATTTTTCCGATGAAAATGCTCAAAAAATCGATGCCCTACGTCAAGGCATTGAGGCGTACAAAGAGGATGAAGAGCGTTACACCTATCTGCTTGCCTCCTTGCTTCACAGTGCGGACGCTGTGGCAAATACCGCTTCGGTTTACAGTGCCTTTTTGAAAAATCTCAAATCTCAAGCCTGTGAGCCTGTGTGCTTAAAACCGCTTTTTTATACGCCAAGTTTTGCGGCTCATCAGGTATTTTGTGAGGATGCTAATGCGCTGATTTCTAAGCTCAAAGGGGACATTCTCTACCTCGATCCGCCTTACAATCGCAGGCAATATGGGGCAAATTATCATCTCTTAAATACCATTGCGCATTACGACACCTTTGTTCCCAAAGGCAAAACAGGGCTGAGAGCTTATGCAAGCTCACGCTACTGTAAAGCGACCACAGCGCTTGTGGCGTTAGAGGAGATTGTTCAAAAGGCAGATTTTTCTTATGTGGTGTTAAGCTACAACGATGAGGGGCTTTTGTCGCATGAAAGTATTGAAAAAATGATGAAAAAATATGGCAATTTTTCCTTTGTTCAAATCCCGCATCACCGTTTTAAAGCCTACCACAATAAAGCACGTAAGTCCCTAATTTACGAGTATCTCTATCTTCTTAAAAAAGCTTAATGGAAAATGTAACTTTACTAAATATGACGATTTTAAGTTTCAAATTTGTACAATCCCATCATGCACGGCGTCTAAGGTTTAGACTGACATAATCGTAATCACTTCTTTTTTCTACGACCACTATGTCCCAACTCTTCGTGCCACATTGAATTTTTGCAAAATATATTTTGCAAGTGGGCATTCTGCCAAAGAAAACCCAGCGTTAGCGTAGTTTTTAGAGCTTTGCTCTCAAAACGTGTCAAGAGTTTTATTATCAAAAAAGGATTTTTTATGCAAAGAAGAGCATTTATAAAAGGGTGTGTGGCTTTAGGTGCGAGTGGGGTTATCCTCCCTCACGTTTCCATCTTAGAAGCGAGTGAGTCCACAGGTAAAAAGCGTATTTTTCAGGTAAAAAATAGTTATAACCTACAACATGAAAATGTCAAAGCACATACAAAACTCTGGGTTCCACTTCCTTTAGAGAGTGAATTTCAAAAAGTGAGCGATTTTAAATTTAGCTCCAATGCGACCAACGCTTTTGTAACCGATAAAAACAGCTATAAAGCTAGAACGCTTTATGCGGAGTGGAAAAATGGCGGTGAGAAACTTTTGGAGGTAAGCTACACCGTTACCACGTATGAACGCAATGCTGACCTCTCAAAAGCTACCGCTTCGACAAAATACCCCAAAGAGGTTGCGCACTATCTCAAACCTACTGCACACATTCCAACCAGTGGAAAAGTTAAAGAGTTAGCCCAAAAAATTACTCAAAATGCTAAAACACCCCTAGAAAAAGCCAAAGCGGTTTATCTGTGGGTCACAGAAAATATGTACCGTGATAACAGTGTAGTAGGTTGCGGTGTGGGCGATGCGGGTAAGGCGATTGAGCAAAACATCATGGGTGGAAAATGTACCGACATCAGCTCTGTATTTGTAGCACTTCTTAGAAGTGCGGGTGTGCCTGCTCGTGAGATGTTTGGTATTCGTCTGGGCAGTTCTCGTTTTTCAAAAGCGTGTGGAAGCAGTGATGAGAAAGGCTTAGCAAAAATCACAGGGGCGGAGCATTGTCGAGCGGAATTTTACATCGATGGATGCGGATGGATTCCGTGCGATCCTGCGGATGTCACCAAAGTGATTTTAACAGAAAAAATGACGTTAAATGACCCACTCGTTAAAGAAGTGCGTGCGTATTTCTTTGGAAATTGGGAGATGAACTGGATGGGATATAACACCGCACGTGATTTTATCTTAGAGCCAAAACCTGCGCAAATACCGCTTAATATGTTTGGCTACCCTTACGCTGAGGTCGAAGATGAGGTGCTAGACTACTACGCTCCAGCTTCCTTTCGTTACAGTTTTGTCTCTCAAGAGAAACGCTAAATGAAAAAAGAGATGCTAAGTATCTTTACAGCGCTTTTTACGGCGGTTTTAGCAACCACATGTTGCTTGCCGCCTCTACTTTTTTTACTCTTTGGCATCTCGTTTGGATTTTTAAGTTTTGCTGAAGCACTAAGCCCGTTTCGTATACCGCTTTCGTTGGTTTCTTTGCTGATTTTATGGCTTTCATGGCGAAGTTACAAGGCGCAATGCGTTACATGTAATTTTCAAAAACGTAAGGTTTATGCATGGACGTACGCCACGGTTTTAGGGGTCATTTTGCTAGTTTTGCTTTATCCAGAGTTTGCGCAGTTTTTTTTAGAAGGGAATGAATGAGGTCTATTTTTATGCTTTTAATAGCAAGCGTGTTATTCGCACAAGAAGAAGTCGTTATTTTGGTTGCTAGTATGCACTGTCCTTTATGCACCACGGCGGTGAAAAAAGCACTTAAAAATGTACAAGGCGTTGAAAGCTTAAAAGTCACACTTCAGAGTAAAAAAGCGGTGATTGTTGCTGAAGAGGGGATTGAAGATAAGGTCTATTTGGATGCGGTAAAAACAACGGGATATGAGGGCGTGATAGTATCACGCACCTCAATAAAAGCGAAAAATTAATCTTTTTTGTAAGCGTTACGAGGTGCTGTTTTTGGAGCACGACCTGCATCACTGCGTGGTGCAGAAGGTCTATCAGTTCTTGGAGCGCGTGGTGGTCGGCTATCGGTATCACGATTGCCTTTGTAGCCACCGCCATCACGTGAACCTGTTGAACTTCCCTCTTTCGCAAAAGGGTTGCGGCTCTCACCACGTGGTGCGCTATCCCCTCTTGGAGGACGGGAATCTCTGCTTCCCGCATCTCTAGGGTTAGAGCCTTTGTATCCGCCACCATCACGTGAACCACTTGACGTTCCTCTATAGCTACCGCCATCACGGCTTCCACTAGAGCTTCCTCTATAACCGCCACTGCTTCTACCACCTGAGTTTCCTCTATAACCGCTACGTCCGCCACGGCTGTTTTCACGCTCTTCAATGTTTTTAACAACACTTTCTAAGGTTTTCTTATCCAAACCGATTTTATCTGGACCGACGGGTGTGTTCTCTTTGAGAAGATTTGAGAGAAGTTTCAGTGCGATTTGAGACATATCCATCTCTTCTTCCAAAATAGCAAGAAGTTTTGACGCATTTTCATTTAGCTCTGCGTTTTTGATGTCGTCTGCAATTTTAATGAGCTTATTTTCTTTAACGTCTCGTAAATTTGGCACAATTCTGTGCTCAATTTTTGAGCCGACTTTTTTACCAATTCTTTGCATAGAGTGAAACTCAATAGGTGTCACCAATGTAATTGCTGTACCTTTTTTACCCGCACGTCCTGTTCTACCAATTCTATGTACATAACTCTCTGGATCAAATGGCATATGGTAGTTGAAAACGTGGCTGATGTCCGCAACATTTAAACCACGTGCGGCAACATCGGTTGCGACGAGGATTTCGATTTGTGAACTACGAAACGCTTTAATAACGCTCTCACGTTGATTTTGCTCCATATCACCGTGTAAGCCTTTGGCTGCGTAACCGACTGCCATCAGTTGAGTGGAGAGTCTATCAACCTCTTTTTTGGTACGGCAGAACACGATGGATTTTTCAGGCTCAAGAGCGTCTAAAAGACGAATCATCGCATCGTCTCTCTCATATTCGTTAATGACATAATAGAGTTGTTCAATGTCTTCGTTGGTGGTATGGTCTTTTGGCGTGATGCTGACAAATTTTGGTTCGTGTAAAATTTTACTCGCCAATCGTTTAATAGGCTCAGGCATTGTTGCTGAAAAAAGTAGGGTTTGACGCTCTTTTGGAAGGTAAGTGAAAATCTCTTCAATATCCTCTAAAAAGCCCATGTCTAGCATCTCATCGGCTTCATCTAAAACCACCATTTTAGGGGCGAAACCAGGGAGTCTGCCATTTTTAAGTAAGTCTAACATACGACCAGGGGTTGCAACAATAACGCTTGCCCCTTTTTCGATAAGACCAATTTGACGGCTGTAAGAGCTACCACCATAAATGGTTACGGTTTTAATGCCACAAAAACGACCTAATGAGTAAAGTTCATCGCTGACTTGGGTGGCAAGTTCACGGGTTGGGGTGATGACCAAAAGTTGGACTCTGTTTTGATTGGCATCAATCATACTCATCGTTGGAAGACCAAACGCGGCGGTTTTACCTGTACCTGTTTGCGCTTGTGCGACAATGTCGTGACCTTGAAGAACGAGAGGAATTGCCTCTGCTTGTACGGGACTTGGCTCTGTAAAGCCTGCCTCGTTGATAGCTTTGAGAATATCTTGGTGAAGACCAAAGGATTCAAATGTTTGCATGTTTTATTCCATTATTATAAATTTTTCAAAACAAAACTAAGGTGCATCAAGCACAAAACTCATGTACATAAAAATTTTAATGGGGAATGAACCCGTCAATATCGTATGCAAAAACCTACATACTCACTGAGGGCATCTCAAATCTGGTAGGTTTTAGGTGAAGTTCTTTTTTAATGAAGTTCTGAAATTAAGGGCATTATAGTAGAAATTAATTAAAACAATATTAAGGTTTAAAAGTGGTTTTACATGTAAAAGGTTTTTGATAAAAAAATGTCATACAAATGTTATGACATTCTTATTAAAGTTCTTGCCGAACTCTTAACACGCCTTTGAAGCAAAGCTCCAAAAGCTACGCTAACGCTGGGTTTTCCTAGACGGAATGCCCACGCACACTGGGTGCTTTTCTTTCTTGCAAAAGGAGTTTTGCAAGATGTCTATTTTTTATAAAATTAAAAGTGATATTAAAGTACACTTAAATACAAAATTGAACGTAAAGGTTAGTGGTCAATGGTTGATATGATAACACTCAAAGAAATTTTAATTCGTAACTTAAAACTAGAAGATATGACGCCTGAAGATATTGATGATGAAATGCCTTTGTTTGGGGAAGATGGCTTAGGATTAGATTCGGTGGATTCGATTGAGTTGGTGCTCACGATTGATAAAGAATTTGGTATTAAAATCGTAGATTCTAAAGAATATCAGACTATTTTTGCCACTGTAAAAAGTTTGCTTGACTTCATTAATGCAGCAAAATAGTGTTTTTATTACGGCGTTTGAATCTGCGTGTTGTGCAGGTTTGAGCTGTGAAGCTTTATTTGAAGCCATTTGTGCGCATCAAAGTGGTATTGGGTGCTACGAGGGTTATGTTCACGATAAAGTAGTTGCTTTAGGAAAAATTTCTCATGAAGAGTCCCGCAAGAGGCTCTTGCATCAGGTGTGTGAGGCTGTTCGTATACAAAGAGGTTTAGAGCATTTTCACGACACGCTTTTGGTGGTGGGCTCATCTGTGGGTGGTATGCAACGTACGGAGGAAATTTTTTTTCATGACCACTCGTATGTGCGGATTGATCCCAAAGGGCATATCATTCACACGATTGCTTCATCTTTGCATGAAGTGTATGGGTTTAAGGATGATATCTCTTTTTCTACCGCTTGTACCTCTAGTGCCAATGCGCTGGGTTATGCGTATGAAGTGATGAAGAAAGGGGTCTATCAACGTGTGTTGGTTGTGGGATTTGATACCCTCTCTTCTACGACCATTTTAGGCTTTGACGCACTAGGTGTGTTAAGCACACAACCGTGTCGTCCTTTTGATGAAGCACGTCAAGGGATGAATGTCTCTGAGGGCATTGCGGTTTTACTGCTTGAACATGCGCCAACAAAGGGGTGTGTACAGCTCAAAGGTGTTGGATATAGCTCGGATGCGCATCATATGGCACAACCCTCTCCTCATGGAGAAGGTGCTATAAAGGCGATGCAAAATGCTTTGGCGTGTGAGGGTATTTTACCAGAAGAAGTGGCGTATATTAATGCTCATGGTACGGGAACACAGGCAAACGATAAGAGTGAAGCTTGTGCGATTGAAGAGCTTTTTGGTGCTCAGCCCTTTGTGAGTTCTACCAAGTCGATTACGGGACATACCCTAGGTGCGTCGGGGGCTCTTGAAGCGATTATTTGCGCAATGGCGCTTCAAAAGCAGATCATTCCACCGAGTACTGCTTTGCAAACCCCTGAAAATAAGGCGTTACAGTTTGTTTATGAGCCATGCTCCATGCCGTTTCGTTATGCACTGAGTAACTCCTTAGCCTTTGGAGGCAATAACACGTCACTGCTTTTGGGGGTTTTGCATGAAGGTTAATTTGGAAATTTTAAGCAGTGCCTATCTTTTGGGAGAGAGTAGTGCACCGATTCCTCGCATTAAAGAGTTGGTTCCCAATATGATGTTTCGAAGAAGGCTGACGCCTGCCTCCAAACTTTTGGTGGAACTTTTAGGCACTCTGGAGCATTTTGAAAAAGGGCGCATTGTATGTGGAAGTGCGTATGGTGAGCTGGGTGTGAGTGCGTCATTGCTAGAAGCGATGAAAGAAGGAAGTGGTGTTAGCCCGAGTGATTTTCAAAACTCTGTTTACAATACCGCCGTTTCTTACCTCTCCATTTTGACACAGAATCAAAGTGAAATTTTGACACTCTCAAGTGGCGATAAAACCGCACGCAATGTCTTAAAAGCAGGAGCACTCAAAGCCCTCGATGGGGATGTTTTACTGCTGGTGTGTTTTGAAACACTCAATATGCCTCGTATCGCTGAGGTAAATCGTTGTATTGACTATTTGGAGAGTGCGGTGGCGTTGGTGGTACGCCAGAGTGATAGGCAAGCCAATTTACATGTGCAACAAAGTAAGATCAAAGGCATTCCGCTTTCCATCAGTGAAATGCTTTTTATTGCGCAAGAAGCGGAGAAAAAAGCGTGTGTGGTGGAGGTTGTGTTATGAATCTGCCCCATTTAGCACCTATTTGTTTTGCTAAAGAGGTGCTTGAGCGCACGGAAAATGGCGCAAAGGTGCTGTGTGAATTTCCCTTCGCTCCCACACTTGCCATGATGGTGGAAGCTGCGGCGCAATCCTTTGGTGCTTTTGGTGAAGATGAAAAACCTCGCATGGGTTTTTTGGTTTTAATGAAAGAAATTACGTTACATGTAAACGCAAAAGAGCGCTCTTTGGTGATGCACTGTGAACACAAAGGCTCGTTGGGTAGCACCTCAGAACTCTTTTTTGAAGCCTACATGGGCGATGAAAAAGTAGCCGATGGCACGGTTATGATAGCCTTACAAGAGGTGTAGTGTGCGTCTGTTTTTTCTCTTTTCTCTTTTGTGCGCTACGCTTTTATCTGCCAATACCTTAGGGGGTGTCTATGTCACAGAGCCTATCTTTAACAGCTCTGTGTACCTTCAAACATCAGGCAACCCCAAAAATAAAGCGGTTGTTTTAGTCCATGGTTTGGGCGATGAAGCTTCTAGCATTTGGGAGAAAACCGTTGCGCTTTTGGAGAGAGAGTACTATGTGGTTACTTTTGATTTACCAGGATTTGGGCATTCGAGTAAATCTAATGAGCTCTATTCTCCTGAAAATTATGCTAAGGTCATTCGTTTTCTCACTCAAACCTATCTGAAACGCCCTTTTCATTTGGTGGGGCACTCGATGGGTGGGGCGATTTCGCTTTACTACACCCATGCGTACCCCTTGGATGTGGAGAGTTTGGTATTGGTTGATGCGGCGGGTATTTTGCATCCTTTAGCGTACAGCAATTTTCTAACGCACCGCAAAGTGAACCACTTTTTTGAAGAGCAAGGCGAACTCTTTCAAGGCATTCAATCGCAACAGTTAAATCGTTTTGTCGATAGACTGAGCGATAAAATTAACGCTAAAATGGAAAATATGGAGACCGTTTTACATTCCCCAGCCCTAAGAGAGAGTGTGCTAGGTGGAACGCCTGCAAGTATCGCTGCGGTGGCATTGGTGCAAACGAGTTTTAATGCGATTCCGCAAAGCGTGATGCAAAGAACGACCATTATTTGGGGAAAAAATGATGAGATAGCACCACTACAAACGGGTTATGTTTTAGACAAACTCATCCCTCACTCCACACTTGCTATCATGCCAGAGGCCGCACACGTGCCGATGTTATCGCATGAGAGGGAATTTCATGCTTTACTCTTAGCCCATCTTGAAAACAGAAGTGTCGCAAAGCTTCCCCCTAAAATGGGCAACGATGCTTACACCATTAAGGTGCGCCATGTCTCCAATCAGCGCTATTCGGGGCGTATTAAAAACCTTGTGATTTATGATTCGCAAAAGGTCGTTATTGAAAATGCCATCATTGAAAATTTAAGTCTCTTTAACGCTGAGGTAGAAATACTCAACAGTGTCATTGAAAACAAAGACGCACCTCTAAGGGTTGAAAATTCGGCACTTTCGATTGTGGCGAGTGACATTGTGGGAAGTTTTAAACTTTACAACAGCCGTTTGAATTTAGCGGGAGTAAAAATGCAAAGTCGTGCCAAGCCCATTGTGGCGGCGAGCCCTTCACGGGTGATTTATTCGTTGTGTGAAATCAATGCAAAGCGCATTCATGGCAAAGAAATTTTAGGACGATAGGAAAAGATGTGAAAAAAATTTTAGTCATCTCGTATTCGCAAACAGGACAGTTAAATAAGGTACTCACACAGATGATACGCCCTTTGGAAGAGCAGAGCTGTTATGAGATGGTGTATCGCACCATTAAGCCTACCAAAGCCTATCCCTTTCCGTGGGATTTTTTAACGTTTATGGGGGTTTTTCCTGAAGCGGTTGCGCTTGAGCCGTGTGAGATAGAGCCTTTTGAAGCCGATGAAAATGTGTATGATGTGGTGATTTTAGCCTATCAGGTGTGGTTTTTATCGCCTTCTATTCCTACCACTGCTTTTTTAAAATCATCCTATGCCAAAGAAAAACTTGCCAATACCCCTGTTATCACGGTGATTGGGTGTCGCAATATGTGGATTATGGCGCAAGAGAAGGTGAAAATGCTTCTTAATGCCATAGGAGCAAGGCTGATAGATAATATTGTACTGGTGGATCAAGGAAGTTCTTTAGCGACGTTTATTACCACGCCACGTTGGATGCTTACGGGCAAGAAAGAGGCGTTTTGGGGATTTCCAAAAGCGGGGATTAGCGAAGAGGAGATAGAGCGTACGTCTCGTTTTGGTCGGGCGATTCATCAAGGTTTACAAAACGATGAGGAAAAGCGCTTTAAGCCTTTGTGTGAGGGCTTAGGTGCAGTCAAGGTGGATGAGAAACTCATTCGCAGTGAGAAGATTGGCACACGCAGTTTTACCATTTGGGGAAAGCTCATTCGGGCGTTTTCCAAACAAGGAGAGCTAAAACGCCATGCGTTTATTTGGCTGTATACGCTTTTTTTGGTGGCAATCATTATCACCGTGGTGCCTTTAAATATGCTCATTCAAACGCTCTATCGAAAAATCAATAAAACAGCAGTGGAGAAGGAAAAAGCTTTTTATGAGCTTCCCTCAGGCGCAAACACCGATAAACTAAAGGAATTTTTAGCATCATGAACAACGCAGTTTACATTAATGATATTCAAACATTTATGCCCAACCAGCCTGTCTCTAACGAGGAGATGGAGGAATATTTAGGGTACATTGGCGGTAAAAAATCCAAAGCAAAAGCGATTGTTTTGCGCAGTAATGGGATTAAACAGCGCTACTATGTGCTTGAAAAAGGAACACAAAAAGCGCTTTTTTCCAATGCTCAAATCACCGCCAATGCGATTAAAAAACTTGAGAGTGAGCACTTTAAACTTGAAACGATAGAAGCGCTCTGCTGTGGTAGTACCACGCCTGATCAGCTGATGCCTAATCATACCTTAATGGTACAAGGGGAGTTGGGTATTAGTGAGATAGAAACACTGAGTGCTTCGGGGATTTGTTTAAGTGGCGTGAATGCGCTCAAATACCTCTATTATGGCATTAAAAGTGGGGAGTTAAGCGTGGGTGTTGCGACAGGCTCTGAGGTGGTTTCTCCTATCTTAAGTGCGAAAAATTTTGAAGAGGAGTCTAAACAGTGGGCGCTTTTAGAAGCGAATCCTACCTTGGCGTTTGAGAAAGATTTTCTACGCTGGATGCTCTCTGATGGTGCGGGAGCGATGGTGCTTCAAAACAGACCCAATGAGAAGGGGATTTCTTTAAAAATTGAGTGGATAGAGGTGCTCTCTTATGCAGGGCAAATGCCAACGTGCATGTACAGTGGATGTGAGATGGTAGAGGGAAAGCCTGTGGGTTGGCGCAATTACACGCAATCAGAGATTATGGAAAAATCGCTCTTGAGCATTGCGCAAGATGTGAAACTTTTAAATGAAAACATTGTAGAGTACACCGTAGTGAAGCCTTTGAAAAAAATTCTAGCCAAAAGAGCGTTAGTAGAGAACGAGATAAATTACTTTTTACCGCACTACTCCTCACACTTCTTTAGGGATAAACTCTATGCAGGCATGGTAGAAGCGGGACTGGAAATACCTTATGAGAAATGGTTTACCAATTTACCTTATTGTGGCAATACGGGTTCTGCTTCCATTTACATTATGCTTGAGGAGTTGTTTCACTCCAAAAGCCTCAAAAAAGGGGAGAAGATTTTGTGTTATATTCCTGAGAGTGGGCGTTTTTCCACGGCGTTTATGTTGTTAGAAGTAGTCTAAATGATAGAGATTCCACACGAAAAAAATGAGACCCTTGAGGGAATACAAAAGGTCATGTATGCCCAAAATGAGCAAGGAGTTTTTGAGCGGTACAACTATGGAAGTTCTGTGGAGGAGTTTGCCACCAAAGTGGCAGTGGAAGAGTATGAACTCCTCAAACACGAGTGTTTAGAGCGTATCAAAAGGGGTGAGGATTCGCCCATTGCGTTTTACATGTACGAAAATCGAATGGATTTGCCAACCTTAGCGAGTGCGGTGGGCATGTTTCAATTTCGGGTGAAGCGTCATCTTAAGATGGGCGTTTTTAAACGCATGAGTGATGGGCTTTTAAAACGCTACGCCGATGCTTTTTCGATTTCACTGAGTGCATTAAAGGAGTTTCATTGACCCAAATTCCTTTTAAACATGCCCAATTTGCCCACTGTGAAAGTGGTGTGATGGCAACGCTTTTTTCGGCGTATGGATTTCCTTTAAGTGAGCCGATGGCGTTTGGACTAGCCCATGCTTTAAGTTTTGTCTATTTGCCTTTTGTCAAGGTCAATAATCTGCCTTTAATTGCCTATCGAAGCTTGCCCAAAAGTATTATTAAAACGCTTTCCAAATTTTTACATGTAACGATGAAAACCCACACCTTTAAGAATGAAGAGCAGGCAAATGAAGCCTTGAAAAATTTGGTGCAAGAGGGAAAAATCGTGGGGCTTCAAACCTCGGTCTATTATCTGCCGTACTTTCCCAAAGATATGCGTTTTCATTTTAACGCCCATAATCTTTTGGTCTATGGCATGGAAGATGAGAAGTATCTGATTTCTGATCCTGTGTTTGAAGAAGCTGTTGTGTGTACACAGGAGGGCTTAAGTAAGGCTCGTTTTGCTAAAGGTGTTTTTGCGCCTAAAGGCTTTATGTATTATCCTGAAAATATACCCAAACAGGTGGATATGCCTGCTCTTTTAAAAAACGCCATCGTGAAAAACGCTAAAGCGATGCTGACACCTTTCCCCTTTGCGGGTGTTAAGGGGATGCGAAAATTGGCGCAAAAGATTGTAAGTCTGCAAGAAGAGACGAACCAGCGCTATGTGAAAAATTACCTCACGCACATTGTACGCATGCAAGAAGAGATTGGCACAGGAGGCGGTGGATTTCGGTTTGTGTATGCAGCGTTTTTGAAAGAGGCAAAAGCGTATGGCTTGAACGAAGCTCTTTTAGAGGAGGCTTCAGCCTTGATGGTAAACTCAGGCAATGCCTTGCGAGAGTTTGCGCTTTACTGTGTTGAGGGAAGCAAAAAGATAGAGAGTCTTAATACCCAAAAAATCGCCGCTAAACTCATTGAGGCTTCCACGTACGAAGAGAAGGCATTTAGGCTTTTAAAAGAGCTGAAATAAGCTTTACATGTAAAAGGAAAACACATGAATATAAAAAAGATAAATAGGGTAGGTTTTTCACCTACTGGTACAACCAAAACGGTCTTAGAGAGTATTGCTTCTGGGATGGATAGTAAAGCATCAACGTTTATAGATATGACGCTTCCCACGCACGATGAAGCGATCTGTTTTGGCTCTGAGGACGTTGTGATTATAGGCGCACCTGTGTATGCGGGGCGTTTACCTGTTCATGCGGTGGAGCGATTTAGAAAGCTTAAGGGTGAGCATACGCCAGTGGTTATCGTGGTGGTTTATGGTAACCGTGAATTTGAGGATGCGCTTTTGGAGCTGAAACATTTGGTCATTGAACAGGGGTTTGTTCCTGTCTCAGGTGCAGCGTTTATAGGAGAGCACTCCTTTTCAACGGTGGAATTTCCAGTCGCACAGGGAAGACCTGATAGTTCTGATATAGCCTGTGCAAAGGCATTTGGAGAAGCAGTAGCGCGTAAAATTGCTACGTTAGAGAGTTTGGTGGGTGTGGAGATTGACGTGCCTGGAAATTTTCCTTATAAAAACGGGATGCCAGCCAATAGCGTTGCGCCTGTGAGTATGGCGCCTTGTACCTTGTGCGGAGTGTGTGCGAGTGTCTGTCCGACTGGAGCGATTGAGGTGGGAGATGACGTGGTGACAGAAGCCTCACTTTGTATTCGTTGTTGTGCGTGTGTGAGATCGTGTCCTCATGAGGTAAGGGTTATTGAAGATGAGGCGTGGAAAGCCATTGGGGTGAGGTTGCATACGAATTGTGCTACCCCTAAAATGCCACAGCTTTTTTGTTAAATTGCGTTATCATATTTGTTATAAAGGGTTTTAAATGTCTACACATCCTACGTTTTTAGAGCAATTTCGCTCATTTTACCTTCAAAATAAACTGAGTGACCTTGATGTTGCCATTGACTATTTTAGTGTGTTTGGGGGTACGCAGTGGAATGTAGATACCACAAAACCACTTTTTGAGTTGATTTGCCAGAAAATCTTAAAGAATTACACCTATATTCATGCCGATATGACCAAGCTGACGCACAGCAATAAACTAAGTCACGCCCTTTTAAGTGCGTGCGCCACAGGAGATGGACGTCTTTTTTCTTCTTACAAACGGGCACGTTTAAGCAGAGAAGAGGGCAATGAAGCCTTGCATGCGCTTTTACGCAGTGGTTTGGTGGAGCGTGAGTATTCGCTAGAGCGTCCTTTACGAGAAGAGGATGATAACTCTGAGAAACTTCGTTTTCAAACACCGTTTATGCGCTTTTGGTTTGCCTTTGTTTCGCCCTATTATAAGACGATTAAAGAGAATGATTTTAGAGAGGTTGAAAAAGCGTTTGGTAACCGTGAACAAGGCTTGAGTGATACGGTTTTTCAAAACCTTGCACGGAGCTTTTTGCAACACGTTTTTCAGGACGATAAGATTGTCGAGATAGGCGGTTATTGGGATAAAAATTCAGAGATTGATATTTTAGCCAAGAGCCAATCTGGAAAGCTCATTGCCGCAAGTTGTCGCTATACGAACAGTAAAGTGAAAAAGAGTGAACTTGCTAAACTCAAAGAGCAGTGTGCTTTGGCTGAACTTGAGCCTGATATGTATATTATTTTTGGCAAAAGCGGATTTAGCTCGGAACTTAAAGCACTTAAAAGTGAGAGTCTGAAACTTTTTACACTGAAGAGTTTAAAACCTTTAGTGGAAGAGATTAACGAAAAAGAGTTGCTTCCTTGTGTAGGAAAAAAATATTAAGAGGCACGATAGGTGTTACATGTAAAGATATACTCTTTACATGTAAACGTATGGATTTAAGGGTAAAGTTGCCCAACAAGCTCTTTAATTTTAGTCTCACCGTTAATAAATTTGCCCATATTAGCACTTCCACTCAGCGAATCATACGTAGCCTCACCACTTAAAACCCCATTTTTATAGACTTTAATGTTAGCGTACGCCATGTACAGTGCCATATCCCAACGCCAATTTGCGGTGTAGGTTGAGGTAATAGGACAAACATTCACGTTATCTGGGGATTGCTTGAGGATAGGCTTATACCCTTTTTCAATCAGTGCTTGTTGATAGACGGGTAAAAAGTTATTGAGTACCGCTGGATTTTGGATGATACACACCTCTTTGCTCTCTAGCATCCCCACAGGTTTAATCTCCTGTTTAATGGAACATCCTGTTAATAAAAGCAGACTCAGTACACTTGTGATAAGCCATGTTGTTTTCATATCTATTCCTTTTAATAGAGTGGTTTTATTTTTTAAAAATCGTATCAAAATTCTCATTTTTATTTTGAGAACACTCTTTTCTTTGTATCTCATTTTTCTCTTTTTGTGTTTCTATGTGTGCGTATTTTTCATCGTCCATTATTTCCTGAGGGACACTTAACTCATGGATACTGTATGAGCCGCTAAAGCCACTTATTTTTTGAGCATTGGGTGCAAAAATGAATGATTTGGGTGAAAAAATGCCATCTTCACAATGAAAGTGCCCTGAGATACAACTGCATTTTTGGAGGAGTTTGTAACCTGTTGCGAGTCTATTTTGGCTGTATAAAATAGGTGTATTTTTATCGATTTCCCCTTCGATACTACTTTGTGGTGTACTCGAGTGAATCAAAATAGCTTCTACTTTTGTCTGAAGAGGATTGTTAATTTTCCATGTACTCGCACGGTGTGATTCTAGGAGTAATACCACAGGTTTATCTGATTTTTTAAGCGTAATGTTAATGCTATTGTCTTTGTTTTTACTCTCATAGGCGCCAACATACCAAAATGTTAACGCTTTATTCTCAAAAAGATTGAGACGTTCTTTGAGTTCTTGTTGTGTGTATTTTGTGATTTCGGGTAAAATTTTGATGGCTAAGCTCGTGGTGTGCCAGCCGTTGAGATATTCAACTTCTACTTTATGTGAACCTTTGGTGAAGGTATAAGGAATTTCAGCATTACTTTGACCTTCATATACAATATAACCATCGATAATCAGGCGTAATTTAGAATTACTAAAAGAGATATAAAAGACTTTTTTCTCATCAATTTTGGATTCAATATTGCCAACCCAGTAACCACCAAAATGTCCCGAATCAATGTTATGAAAATCTTTATAGGGGTAATTGACATTAATCTCGCTAACGGTTTCAGACGCAACAATTCTTTTGGGATTCGTTGTGTCAATGTAGTATGCCCTAAAGGCGTTTTTTGGAATATCACGTGAGATATTCAGTTGGTCTGCCCACGTGCTTTGTGCTTTTTTAAGACCACCATGTTTGACAAACTCTTGAATATCTTTATCGATTTTTTGTTTTTCTTTGGTAGCAAATTCGATGTAGCGTTTATAGGATTCTAGTGCAGCATCTCTCATTTTTGGGATAGTGTGTTTTTCAAACTCTTTTTGATAAAAATTGCCAAGTAATTTATGAAACAGTGCACTCTCAGGGTACATTTTCATAAGGGGTTCAAGGTATCTAGGGGTGTGATAATCCCCTGTTTTTGAGAGATAGAGGGCGTATTGCTCCAAGTAGTGCAGATGAACTTTTTCGTCCATGCACGAAGGTTTTGTATTAAGGATTCGTCGAAACTCTGTGTTGTTTAAAAGAATTAAAGCATTTTTGGTATCATCAAATTTCTCATAGATGAGTTTAGATTCTTGCGAAATTTTTTCTACTTCTTTGCAAACATCCGCATCAGAAATAGCGTACAAAGAGAGTGTCGCAACCAAAAGCATAAGCCCAACAGAAAATAGTTTCATATCAACTCCTTTAATTATGAGGTTTAATCAGTGTTATAACCATACATTTTCCACATTCATCGCTTTTTACATGTAAAGATGTTTCTTTCTCTTTTAAACGCTTCAGTTGTTCCCAAAATGAGGTGAGAGTGAGTGTGGTAGAGTAGTGTTCTTCTGCTTTTTCTATGCTCTCAAAGCTCTCAATACGCTCAATTTTAGCAAGGGCATTTGTAGGGTTTTGATTGGCGTAAATCCAACAGCTTTTATCCAAACAGACCTCTTCGCCACAAGGTCGGTGCTGGGGGTTTAAAAACTCCAAAGAGGTTTCAACGTGCCCAATTAAAGCATCTTTCACATCAGCGTAGATCACATCAAAATAGGCTAGCTCAAGGGCTTTTTCAAAACTCTGGTGGTGTGCGCTTAGTACCATATGTTTCCCTTTTGCCTTGAGTGCTTGAGCGATGTAAAAACTGGCATTGGTATTGATGCCTAAAAAATCAAAGGGCATAATGATGCCATCACCTTTGCTTACCTGCTCTAAAACGCTCACCAAGCTCTCCACCGCACCATGTTCAGTCGCAACGTAAATTCCTATGTTGGAAGAGAAGCTTTTGTTTTGAAGGCATGAAAGTGCGCCATAAACGGCTAAAAGATTAAATTTATTGGCACGTCTGAGATTGATTTTGCACAGAGCTAAGAGGTGTTGTTTGTAAAGGCTCAGCTCTTGCGTGGGTTCTAAAAGTTCATAAGTATGGTGAATATACATCCTCTCTCCTAGTCTCGAGCCAAAATAAGCGAGGTGGTATTGCCTCCGAAGGCGACAAAATTGAAAAGTATGCTAAGCGGTTTATCTTTACATGTAAAAGGAGTGCGAAGCGGTTCAAACCTCACGCCTTCTGCGGGTGTTTCAAAGCCATACGCAGGAGGGATAAATCCCTCTTTCGCACAGAGCAAACTCAGTGCAATTTCATTGCTTCCACTAGCTCCTAGGGTATGCCCTAGAAGGGGTTTAAGGGCGGTAATGGGTTTTTGGATGGCGTATTTTTCAAAGAGAAGATGTAAGGCGTTGGCTTCAGAGGTGTTGTTGTTTTCGCTTCCTGTGGCATGTGCTTTAATAATGTCAATGGCATGCAGGTCAAGTTTCGCATTTTCTAAAGCTCCATTCATTGTTTCAAAGATAGGTACTCCTGAGGGATTGCTGGTGGTTTCGCTGTATATGTCACATTGGTTTTTGGAGCCTTTGTAGTAAAAATCGTGTGCAGTTCGGGGTTGATTTTCTAAAAGGAGCGCAGAACAACTTTCCCCTAAGATAATCCCATCACTTCGTTCATCAAAGGGGCGGTAAAGATTGTTTTTTGAAAGAAGCATCAAAGAGGAGAAGCCATTGTAGGTGGTGCGATTGAAGAGTTCGATTCCCACAACCAGCGCTTTTTGAATCACTCCACGCTCAATCATTTTGGAAGCGTAGGCAAGGGCATTGACGCTAGACGTACAGGCGGTGGAAAAGAGAAGTGCTTTGTGTTTTGAGCCTAGGCGTTTTTCAAGATAAGTTCCCAAATAGCCATAGCCTAGATGGTTAAAAGGAGTGGTTTTGGTGTGCTCTAAAAAATGAGCGTAATGCGCTTCATTCAACGAAATGCCCATCGCCGTTGAACCAATAAAAATAGCCACCTCACGGCACTCCTCTTCGCTTAATCCTGTTTGATTTATCACCTGTTGAACAATCGTATCCAGAGTCGTGTAGAGTTTTTCTTCTTCGGAATCAAAGTTTTCTTGAAAATGATAGTAAGGCTTTTCTGCTAAATGTTCCTTGACATACGTTTCGTATGCTAAAGGGGTTAATGTGCGTAAGCTATCGCCTAGTGCCTGTGCATCATTTCCAAAATGACACCAGAGAGATGAGGCGGTAATATACGCCTTGTGTAAACTCATCGTGCCTCAATAAAGTGTGTTAAAGTGGTGATACTACTCATAATGGAGCGAATTTTTTTACTATCGGTAATCTCAACACCGTACTTCTCTTTGAGTGCCATAGAGATTTGCAGCGCATCCATCGAATCGAGTTGTAAAGGTGCATCTGAGCCAAAAAGAGGTGCGTCATCGTCGATATCCTCAGGGCTAAATTCCTCTTTGTCGCACTCTTTTAGGATGAGGGCTTTGAGTTCGTATTTGAGTACATCAAAATGAGCGTTGGGCATTTAATTTCTCCTATATTTCAACATAAAGTAAGCGGTGATTAAAAAGAAAAGCGCACATAAAAGCAGTTTTCCCATCGCAGGATAGATATCGCTAAAATGCCCACCATTGACAATAATTTCTAAAAAACTATCCAGTGCCCATGACATCGGGGAGAGAGAGGAGAGCTCTTGCATCATTTTTGGCATAACAATTTTAGGCACCATGATGCCTCCAAGAGCTGCTAAAATAATGTTCGATGTGCCTCCAAGGATCGTTGCCATTTCACTGCTGTTACTCAGCGTTGCGATAAAAAGAGCAAAGGAGATAGCGGCTATGGAAACCACCGCAGAGATGAGAAGGAGCATAAAAAAACTTCCTTGAATCACAAGGGAATCTCCTCCCAAAAGCGGTAAAAGGTAGATACCTACAAGAATCATCAGCAGTACTTGCAGTTGGTTCATGACAAAATAGGGGATAAATTTTCCGACAATCACCCCACTAAGAGGGATATTCATACTGCGTATTTTATCAATCGTTCCAAAATTTTTCTCGTTAATAAAAGTGTTTGAGATAGGAATCAAAATAAAAAACATCGAAAAAATCAGCCATGAGGGAACGCTGTGTTGTACAGAAGTAATTTGGGTGGGTTTGTTGTCTTTGAGCAGATAGGTATGCGTGATTTTTTTCTCAAAATCCGTTTTAGTAAGGGCGTTAATGTTAAGAATGACTGAAAAATTTTCTATGACAAGTTCCGCCATTTTGAGGCTTAACAACTGTTTTAAAAAAGCGACCTGCTGATAGGCAATGTCAGAGCGAGAGGTGATTTGCATGGAAGCCTCTTCGTTTTTGACACTATTTTCAATGAAATTAGGAGAGAGTGAGAGTACAAAATCGTAGGTTTTATGGGATAAGGCTTCTTCAAGTCCCACGTTTTCTTCCAGACGGTTAAAGGTAAAAAAACGGTTGTCATTGAGTTTGTCCATAAAAAAACCTAACGCCGATGCGTTACTCTCACTTTGCACGCCAACGCTGAGCTTGACATCGTATTTGTTGGCATAGGTGTTTTGCAGAGCCAAAGACATGATAATAATAAACAGGGTTGGCATCACAAAAAGCACAATCAATGCATGATGGTTGCGTAAAATAAGTAAAAACTCTTTTTTTAAAGTATGGCGTAGCATTAGTCCCTCAACTCTTTTTTTGTTAATGATAAAAAGAGGTTTTCTAAACTGCTTTTAGGCAGTGTAATCTCTTTTACATGTAACGATTTTTCTTTGATTTCGCAAAACGTATCGACCAATGCGTCATAATCTTCGTAAAGATTAATCTCTTTTTGACTCTCATCGCTTAAATGCAATGTGGCGATGTGGTCACTCTTTATCAGCTCCTCTTTGCTTTGATGGAGCATGATTTTGCCATGGTCTAAAATGGCGATATCATCGCAAAGGTATTCTATCTCATCCATGTAGTGTGAGGTATAAATAACGGTGGTTCCCTCGCTTTGGTTGAGCTTTTTTATCACGTTTAAAATGTAGTGGCGAGATTGGGGGTCAATGCCCACGGTTGGCTCATCAAGGTAGAGAATTTTGGGATTATTTAAAAGCCCAATGGCAATATTTAGCCGTCTTTTAAGTCCTCCTGAAAAACTCTCTGCACGTTTGTAACGGTACTTTTCCAGCGCAGTCATCTCTAAAGCATAGTGAATTTGACGGGTCAAATCTTTGTGTTTAAGCCCATGCAGTGCGCCAAAAAACTCTAAGTTTTCGTAGGCACTCAGGCTGGGGTAAAAGGCGTAGGATTGGGGGACGAGGCTACAAAGTGACTTAATCTCTTTTTGGTTTTTATCCCAATCGTGTCCTAAAATGGTAATCTTTCCTGCGTCTTTGGGAATGAGAAAATTTAAAATGGAAACAAGCGTTGTTTTTCCCGCACCATTTGGACCTAAAAGCCCAAAAATAGAGCCTTGCTTGATGTCTAAATCCAAATGGTCTAAGACAACATTTTTATCGTAGCGTTTTAACAAGTGGGTAATCTGAATCGCCATAAACTCTCTTTTGCGGTGTAGTATTTATAGTGTAATTAATTTTTAATTATAGATTGCTTTGAATGTTCCAAATCATGAGGATTCATGGGGTTTAGCTCAGTTATTTTTAATCAATCACTCAATACAATAAGCTTAATTTTTTTTAAAGGATGGGCATGAAAAAGTTTACAATGGTTTTGGTGGCGACGCTTGCGACGCTTTTCTTTGTAGGATGTACCGCAGCTCCTGTGTACAATGTAAATAACAATACAGTATCTGTAAATCGTACAAGTAAAGCAACAATCAAAGATGTTGAAAAGGCAATTATTCAAGCAGGTGGTAGTTTGGGTTGGGTGATGAAAAAGACAGCTGAGGGAAAAATTCAAGGTGTGTTAACTTTGCGTAAACACGTAGCAACGGTTTTGGTAACGTATAATGCGAATGAGTATAGCATCACTTACTTAGATAGCTCAAATCTCGATTATAATCCAGCAGAAAACACCATTCATAAAAATTACAACGGATGGGTTCAAAATCTTAACAAATCGATTCAAGTACAGCTAAGTATGTTGTAATCCAAAGAGGTTCTAGCGTGATGCTAGAGCCTCTTTTTTTTAAAGAATAGGCATCATTTTTTTGCCCATCAGCGAGGTTTCTATTTTTTCTACCCTGTAAAGTTTAAGAGGAATGTTAAGACTCCCTAAATTCTCTTTGAGTGTGTGTTGAATATCTCTTAGGTTTACCTCTTTTGTACTTTCAATAAACAACTCCACCACTTCGTCTTTGAGCTCGTTCTCCATATGTTTGACATTGGCAAGGACTTTTTTCACTCCTTCCATGCGCTCTAAAATCTCTTCAATGTGCGTGGTTGCGTAGCGTTTACCCGCAATTTTGACAATGGTATTGCTTCGTCCTAAGAGTTGAAATTTTCCATTTTCAATGAGCGCATAATCAAAACTCTGAACCTGCCCTCCTGTTTCAATAAGCCCCTCTTGCCATAGCTGGTGTGAAATAAAAGGAGACTTTACATGTAAAAGCTCTTTGGCGTTTAAAGAGACTTCCACCCCATGAAAAGGTGTCCAAAACGTGTCATCTTGTTTTTTAAAAGCGATGCTTCCTGTCTCGGTTGAGCCAAAAAGTTGGATGAGTGTGGTGTTAAAGGTGTCACAAAAGGCTTTGGCAATCTTGCTACTTAAAGGACCTGTGGAGCTAATAAAAATGGTCTGGCTCAAATCTTTAGGCTCATTGAGGCGTAAAAGGGATTTGATGTAAAGCGGTGTGGTGACAATAAGCGTGTTCTCTTTGGCTAAAGAGAGTAAATCGTGCGGTAAAAAATGCTCTTTAAACAAAAGCGGTTTATTTAGTTTTAAAGGCAGAAGCAAAGCGGCTAAAAAGCCATAAATATGAATAAACGGAACGGTAGCTACGACATTTTCAACACTAAAATTTCCAAATTCTCTTAGCAAAGCTTCCATGTCCGTCTCAATATTTTCTTTGGTTTTAAAGGCTCCTGTGGGAGAACCTGTACTGCCTGAGGTAAAAAACATAGCGGCAAAATCAATTAAGCTCAGTACGGAGGTATCAAACGAAGCTACTTTTTGTGCAAGAGCGGTGTTATCTTGGTCATAAAGAATCGGCTTTGCCCCTGAGAGATAGGCTTTTAAAATAGCAATCGCACTCTTCTCTTTACTCTGTGAGTCAATGGGAATAATGGAGCCTCTAAGGCTCTCATCAAAGAGTGTTTCACTCTCGTAAACGCTTTGGGTTTGGTCATCATGGATTATGGTAATTTTCACTGTTTTTCTCTTCCTATCAATAAAAATAAAATGGCAATCGTTGCGAGGGTTGAAACCATGCCAATATCATGAAGTGCTCCAATATGACTAAAGATGAGAACCCCAAATCCTGCAAAGGTGTCAATAATGGAGAAGAAAATCGCACTTCTTGTCCCATCTTGCGGATTCGTTTCATGACGCATGTAAATGCCATAATCAATTCCAAAGAGCATCATAATGAAGAGCATAAAAAGGTGTGCAATCGAGATATCCGTAAAGGTACAGAGACTTAAAATGAGTGCGCTAGGCAATAAAACAAAACTCGCACTTAGGCTTAGGGTGTGGTAGCAAAGAAGCAAAAGTGTTAAGGCGACAAATCCTAAAGCCAAACCTCCACCTAGGAGTAGTTGATGTTTGATAGTCTGTAAAGCGTTGAAAAAAATCTCTTTGGCATCAATAATCAGCGCAAAATCAAAGGCTTTAAGTAAAGCTCTCTGCTCCGTGTGAATCATACCATGGGTGTAAAATACGCCATCATGCTCAATGACGTCAAAACCCAAGGCGTTGAGCGATTCAAGGCTTTGTTGTGGATAGGGTGGATAGAGCATTTGGGGGGTATAGGCGTTGTAAAAAAATGCTTTACGAAATCCAAGGGAAGTGGCTTTGGTTTCAATTTCGAGGCGTTTTTCTTCTAGTTTTAAAGCGCTTAACTCTTTTTTTCGTACGAAAAAGCTCTCTTCATCCAGCGATGAGGCAAGAGGAATAAAGGCATGTGGAAGTTTTTTTGAGAGCTCTTTGCTTCGCTCAATCAACCCTTCAATCGAAGGCGCTTGAAGTAAAATGGGAGTGAGGCTCTCTTTGCCAATCGCTCCTTTAAAAAAGGCTTCTTCTTGCATTAAAGCGGTGTTTTGGTAGTCAAGATTTTTAAGCGACGTATCAAAACGCACAAAAGGAATCGTCCCTAAAATAATGAGCAATGAGAGGAGCGAAATCAGACGATAGGGCAGAGGAATCGAAAAGGTAAAACGCACAGGAGAAGGGATTTTTTTAAATCCAATGCGAGGAAATAAAAAGACAAATTGAAGGTAAGAAAAGAGCAAGGATGCCATAGCAAAGAAACAGACTTGCTGAATGAGCGGAAAATCGACCCATGAAAAAATTAAAAAACCGCCAAAGGTGGTTAAAAAACCATAAAATACCGAACGGTTAAATGGTTGTGTGCTCTCATAATGTCCATAAAAATAGTAATGAAACATGTAGTCAATCGCCAGTGTTCCAATGGCGTTACCAAAGGCTAAAACAAAGATGGAGACCTCTTGCCACATTAGGTTTGTGAGCATTAATGCCAGTAGCGCAGAGCTGATGAGTGTGAGGATGGTATTAAGAAGCAGGGCAATATTTTTAATAATAAAAAGATACAAGAGCAAGAGCAATGTGGTGGAGAGAAAGATAAGAAACGTGACATCGCTTTCAATTTTTTTTGCATTTTCCACAAAATAGAAAAAAGGGCTAAAGAGGCGTACATTTTCTATGTTATCGAGATTTTTGTGCAAAAAGGTATAGAGCGTTTGATAGGATTCAAGGGTAGGGTGTGTTTCACTGAGGCTAAAAATACTCAAGTAGCCATAATCTTCCAATGCAGCATGCCCCTCTTTAAGGGTGAGTGGAAGTTCTTTTTTAGGGCTTTGAAAATAGCCTAAAGGGTCTTGCGTGTCGATGCTAAGATAATAGGGTGAGTGCAAAAGATCTTCATATAAACGCTTAAGCCTTGCGTCAATACGCTCGTTGGGTGTTTGAAGAGTGCTTAGATAATAGGCGTAGGTTTTGGTGTACTCTAGCAACTTTGGATTGGGTGCAATGGCGCTTTCGTGTTTGAACATCCCTGATTGCACCAGTGTTTGCTCAATGCTTTTAATGGTGGCAAGTGCATCTTGATCGAATCCTTTGATGGCGATGAAAATATGGTTGGCTTGTTTAAAATCTCCATAGCGTTCAAACGTCTGTTTCTCTTTTCCATCCGGTACAAAGGAGAGTAGATTGGTGGAGAGTGTGAGTTTGGGGTAGAAGAGAAAGAAAAGCGTTCCAATCAGCCCGAAAAGAAAGAAATTAAGGGATTTAGTTGCTAACTTCAATGTCAATCCTATCGCCGTTTTTCATAGCTACATGTAAAGAGTGAAGTGTGTCTCCCACATAGTGAATTTCGACTTTTTCTAACACTTCTGCGGCAACACCTTTGGGGATCAGTATGCCATTTTGGGTCTCAAAAAACATCTCAAGTGCGGGAGTATTTTGCGTATGCACCGCTTGAATAATCATAAAAAAATAGTGCAAGGATGGCATCTGCTGGGTATCAATCATCTGATAGCCATTTTCATCTTGAATGGAGAGTTTATCTTCAAAATAGGTCAACACTTTGGTGTTGGGCTTTGTATACTCAATGACAATATTCTCTTCGCCAAAGGTAATAAATCCCTCAAGAGTTAGCGTTTTATCGAGGGCATAGAGGTAACGGGTCTCTTTAAACGTAGAAGCGCCTAAAAGCAGGTTAAGCGCTAATGCACACAGCAGAAAAACTCGCATAAACTTAGCCTCGTTTTAAAAAGACAAAGTGACGGTGTAGAAACTGCACAATGCCCCCAAAAATAAAAACCATATACCAGCCAAACGAGGAGTAGATAATCCAATAAGCATCATTTTTAAGCAACAACATCGTTACATGTAAAAGAATATTCACAAACGCTAAGCCAATCCAAAAGAGGGTGGAGCGGTTAATGTACGCCTCTTCATTGCTACTTAAAGAGCGTTTATGCAGTTTTTTTGCAAAGTGTAAGATAATAGAATCGTTGTCAAAATAGCTTGCAATCAGGAAAAAAAGAAAGGCTAAAGAGATGAGCAAAGGGAGAAATTTGAGGGCTAAAAAGTCATCTAAAATCAAAGCACTAATCGCAACGACAATATAAAAAAAGGGAAAAATAAGCGTTTTGAGTTTCCGCTCTTTTAAGAGCAACAGCCAAAGCACTCCAAAGATCCAAAGTCCTAAAGCAACGGCTCTGACGTTGAAATAACCCAGTAAAATGACCATGATGGGAGCGTATAAAAAAGAGAAAAGAATGTGCATTATCTCACCATCCCACCGCTGATATTAATCACTTCGCCATTGACGTAAGTGGCTTTGTCGCCTAAGAAAAAGACCACTTCAGCCACTTCTTCGGGACGTCCAAGGCGTTTGCAGGGAATGATTTGGGTAATGGATTTATCCACATGTTCAATCATCTCTGATTCAATCACCCCTGGGGCTACCGCATTGACACGAATGTTATAGCGTCCAACTTCGATGCACAAAGCTTTAGTAAAGGCGTTAATGCCCCCTTTGCTCGCAGAGTAGTTCACCTGTCCGCCATTGCCCACCAGTCCTGAGACAGAAGAGACATTGACAATGGAGCCCTCTTTGGCTTTCATCATCTGCGGTAAAATCGCTTTGGTGACATAAAAAAGGCTGTTCAGATTGGCGTTTATCACATCGCTCCACTCGCTCTCCTCCATAAAAAAGAAGAGTTTATCACGGGTGATGCCTGCATTATTGACTAAGACGTTTACATGTAACGATTCAAAAGCCCTTTTGACGGCTTCTTGATTGGTTAAATCGCATTGGATGATTTCGCCCTGCTCAATGCTCTCTAACAGGCTTTGAGCCTTCTCTTTTTGGGTGTTGTAGTGAATGTAGACAAAATAGCCCTCGTTAGCAAAGTAGCGCACCATGGCTTCGCCAAGGCTTCCTGTAGCACCTGTGATTAAAACTTTTTTCATGCGAAAATGCCTCGGTGAAGCTTTTTTTGAACCTGAGCAATATCCACATCCATACGTCTATCTTCCATAAGTGCGGGTATTTTTTTGCGAAGGGCGGTGTAGTTTTTAAGCAAGAAGGGTGAAACACTCTCTTTGCCTCGAATATCCACCGCTTGCGCTAAGCCAATGAAAGCAATGCTCAGCATTAACTCCAAAGGCTCCATCATCTTTTTAAAATCCAGTGCTGCCGTTGTGCCCATGCTCACTTTATCTTGATTGAGCGATTCGGTAGGGCGTGAGTGAATGGAGGCTGCGGTGGTGTTTTTAATGACATCAGCACTCAAAGAACTGAGCGTAATTTGCATCGCTTTAAAGCCGTGAAAATAGGGCTCTTTTGAGAGTTTAAGGTTTTCGCCAATGCCACGATTAAACTTATGATCCACCAAAAGGGCAAACTCTTTATCGAGTAAATCAGCAAGGTTAGCGGCACAAATTTTCAGTGTGTCCATCGCATGGGCGACGTAACCACCGTAAAAATTGCCTGAGGTGTAGATTTTTTCATTCACGCCATCAATGAGCGGGTTGTCATTGACTGAGTTAATCTCCTCCTCTACCCACTTTTTAGAAATTTCTAAATTATCACGAATGACCCCTAAAACTTGAGGCGCACAACGCATGGAGTAGGTATCTTGAATGTTCAGCTCATTGTCCTCAAAAAACTTATCGTACCTGTCATCTCTTCCATGGGTAAGCTTTGAGCCTTCAATTTTAGAGCGAATGTGAGAAGCACTCTGGATTTGTCCACTAAAAGGTTTGGCTTCATGCACAAAGCTGTCCAGTGGCGTGGTATCGCCCAAAAGTACCTCAAACATGCCTGCTACAAAAGACTCCATGCTAGAAAGTACCACTTCAAAACGCTCCAGTGCACTAAGAGCAATCGCACTCATAATGGTCGTGCCATTCATAATCGCAAGGGCTTCTTTAGGCTTAAAAATATAAGGGGTAATGCCTAGTTTTTCATACACCTCTTTGGTGCTTTGAATTTTCCCCTCAAACCACACCTCTCTCTCGCCTGCAATAACTGCGGCAATGTAGGAAAGGGGTGTTAAATCTCCACTAGCCCCTACTGAACCTAAAGAGGGAATGATCGGGATTATCTCTTTTTCAAGCAGCATTTCCATACGTTTAAGAAGCTCATACGAGATACCTGATTTGCCTTTTGCAAGGGAGATAAGACGGCAGATAAGCGCATATCGAGAGGTTTTAAGTGTTAAAAATGCGCCCACCCCACAGCCGTGAAAACGGTAGAGATTTTGTTGCAAAATGGAACTTTGCTCGTATGTAAGGTAGTTTTTACCACTCGCACCATACCCTGTGGTCACGCCGTAAATAGGCTTTCCCTCTTTAATTTGATTCATTAAAAAGGTGTGCCCTTTGGTAAATTCTCTTTCAAATTTTGGGTGTGCGCAGACGTCTATTTGCGTTGCGCATTGTATTTCTTTTAGGGTGATGTAACGGTTTTCTACGATAAGTTTCATGCTTTTTTCTCTTTCCAAAAATGATAAAAATTAAACCACTGCTTCGGGTAGCGTTTCACGATATTCGCTAAGAAATCAGCGTAGCGTTGCATAGAGGTTTCAATTTCTTCGGCTTGATGATGGTCTTTATTCATGGTTAAATTCATACATTCAATACGATACGTGCGGGCTTTTTCATAAATGACGACAAGGGCAATTAAAGGTTTTTGTGTTTTGTAGGCAATGGCAAAAGGGTTTTGATTGAAAAGGGCAGGCTTGCCAAAAAAGAGAATCTCTTTGGCATGTTTAGGCTCTGTCGCACGGTCTGCCATCATGGCAACACTCTCATTTCTAAGCAGGGCAGAGGCGATTTCAAGTGAAACGCTGGACGCTCCTTTGGAGAGGTCTATGATGTGCAAATGAGTGTTTTTCATCTCTAGTGATTCTTCAATCGCTTTAATCTCTTCTAAAAGCGCTTCTTGCATAATGACATTCATCTTAAAGCCACTCAAACAGTTCCCAGCCGCTGCCCAACCGCCAAAATGCGATAAAAGCAAAATGGAGCCTTGCTGGACATTGCTTAAGAGAAGCTCTGGATTTTCCATAATAAACGTGTAGCTTTGTGGCTCGACTTTGGAGATAAAGCGATCACACATGGTAATGGCAAAATGACGCAGATGTTCATAATAGACCCAAAGTGTAAAAGGTTCTTCAATGTGTGCGTAATACTCTTTGAGCGCTTCTTTGACATTGTGTGCGACCAAAAAATAAAAGAAAGTGACAGGGTACATCAGATAATAAATAAAGGTGTAACCAAAAGTTTTATAGAAGTTAAATACGAGTTTAATACTCCAGCCACTCCCTCTTTGTTTTGTACTCATCGGTACCTTTTTTTCAAGTAAAATTTGCGAGGTAAGAGTTTGACATGTACCATGACAATGGCGGCGGTATCCCAAAACTTTTTAAAGTGACTCACACGCTCTTCAGGCTTAGGGTAGTAACACTCCACCACCACCTCTTTAATGAGCCGTTTTTTCCATGCGTGTTTGACTAACACTTCCATCTCCCAATCAAAACGTTTGGTCTCAATCACCAAATCTAAAATAGACGTGGGGTAGAGACGAAAGCCTGAGAGTGAATCGGTGATGTGCTGTTCGGTATCCCAACATGCCCAAAAATTGCTAAACCATCTGCCAAATTTTGAACCATTGGGCACATGGTTAATCTCAAAATTGCGTGCTCCGATGATAATTTGATGCTCACCATCGCAGGCGTCTACGATTTTGGCAATTTCACTTGCTAGGTGCTGTCCATCGCCATCAAGGCTAATAAAATACTCAAACCCTTGTTGTTGCGCCTCTTTAGCCCCTGTAATAATGGCAGCCCCTTTGCCTTGATTGGTTTCATGGCGTAAAAGGGTGAGGTTTTCATGCGGTTTGATTCGTGAAGCCACAGGTGTGCTTGAGCCATCATCGACAATAATGAGTTTGTACCCATGCGTGAGGACATCTTCTGCGACCTTTTGAATGGTCAGAGGGTTATTGTACGTTGGCACCACGACAATGACATTAGGCTGTTTCATAGATCAACTCCGCAACTTTTTCTTCCATCACTTTGACAACAATTTTTAACCGCTTCTCTTTGGCTTCACTGTGAAAATGCAGTAGGCTTTCAGGCAAAATGGGTTTAAGAAACTTCGCTTTTTGAATACGTTTAATCTTTACATGTAAAAGCTTGGCACTCATATCGAGCAAAACAAATCCAGGGAGTAAAGGGTTGTTTGGAAAATGTGCTTGAAAAATGGGATGATGTGCATCACTTAAGGCAACGCTTATATGGTTGGGCTCCAGTGTTATGGGCGTATAAAGATTTGTTAAAATCGTATTATCCTTCACGTTAGTTTCAACATAAGATGGTATATTATAAAAAGATAGCTAAATAAAGGCAAAAAATGAATCGTTTTTTTGAAGAGAATGACACCTGCTCCGCTTTAGAAGCACAGTATAACGCCCAGCGCATTGCTTTTGCACCCATTATTTTTCAAACCGCCCGCTCCATGAGAGATTTGGGGGTTTTAAAGGCACTGTATGAGCATAAAGAGGGAATGAGCGTAGATGCGCTGGCAAAAGAGACAGGATTAAGTCGTTATGGGCTTATCACGCTTTTAGAGACAGCGCTGAGTGCGGACATTGTGAAGCAAGAAGATGAACGCTATTTCATCACAAAAACGGGCTATTTTTTACTCAATGACCCCATGACGATTGCGAATATGAACTACAACCACCACGTCAATTATCAGGGGCTTTTTTGGTTGGATAAGGCCATTCTTAGTGGTAAACCTGAGGGGTTAAAAGTATTTGGCTCATGGGAGAGTATCTACCCAGCCCTTAGCTCTTTGCCAGAAGATGCTCAGCAGAGTTGGTTTAGGTTTGATCACTTTTACTCCGATAGCGCTTTTCCTGAAGCGGTACAAAAACTCTTAGCCCTCAAGCCCAAACGCATTTTGGATGTGGGTGGCAATACGGGCAAATTTTCCATGCTCTTAGCCAAAAGCAATCAAGCGTTACATGTCAGCATTATGGATTTGCCCGAACAGCTCGCATTAGCAAAAGTGAACATCCAAAAAGAGGGCTTAGAGAAGCACATATCTCTGCTTCCTGCCAACGTTCTCTCCTCTGAGCATCATTTTCCCAAAGGCTTTGATATTATCTGGATGAGTCAGTTTTTAGACTGCTTTAGCGAAGAGATGATTGTGATGATTTTGAGCAAAGCCAAAGAGGCGATGGATGAAAATACACGGCTTTGTATTATGGAGCCATTTTGGGATAGACAGCGTTTTGAGACCTCTGCGTATTGTATTATCAACACATCGCCTTATTTTACGGCGATGGCAAATGGATACAGCAAGATGTACCACTCGAAGGATTTTATCGCCTTAATTGAGCGTGCGGGACTTACGATAGAAGCGATTGATGACCATTTGGGTGTGTGTCAAAGTCTTTTGTATATTAGACATCTTGCATAACCTATTTAAAAGATGTCTATTAAACGCTCTTAAGTGAGATGGTAAAGTGGTTCATTCCCTCTTTGTGAGTGTAGGCTAATTTCATTCCATGCAAACGAATGACATGCCATGTTATAAACAAGCCAAATCCAAGTCCTCGAGAGCTTTTTTGTTTTTTACCCTCTAAAAAGTAAGGCTCAGCGTAACGCTCAAGCGCAAACTCAAGTTTAGGGGCACGGTTGGAGATGGTGATGGTGTTTTGGTCGTTTTCAAGGTAAACTTTGCCATCACTGGCGTAGTTTATGCCATTGTCCAGCAGGTTTTTTAAGGCAACTCCAAAAAGTTCAAAATCAACAGAAATTTCAATGGGTGAGAGCTTACATGTAATGTGCTCTTTTTTGTCCTCTAAAATATCTAAAGCAAAATCGACGACATCTTCGATGTGATACTCTTTGATTTCTAGTTTTAGCTCATCTGCACTTAACTTTTCAATGCGTGAAAACTCCTCCAAAAGCGCTTCTTGACGCTTAAACACATTTTGTAAAATCTTTGCATAGGTGGCATCTTCTATCATTTCAGAGGCAAGTTTTCCTTTGGTGATAGGTGTTTTTAACTCATGCATGATGTTGCGCAAAAAGAGTTGCCTTGAATCCCTGAGTGATTTTATTTTATTGACTGCAAGGTCAAATTCATTGGCAAGAGTGGCAATTTCATCTTTTTTATGGCTTTTACATGTAACGTCATAATTGCCATTGGCAAAGTGTTTGATTTGTTCCCGCAGGGTTTTAAGGGGCATAATACTTCGCAAAATACCAATGTAGAGAAAAATAACAAAGGCAAAAGTGAGTAGGGGAAAGAGCAATCGTGGAAAAAGCTCTTTTTGATAAGGGAGTTGCACAACAAGAGGGTGCATATCTTTTTTGTGTAACATGGCAAACATATGTATGCCATAGGGAATGACGTCTATACGAAAGCGCATCTTCTCTTCCATATGGCGCATGGGAAGAGGGCGTGGGGGTTTTGGAAGTGTGAGGAGTTTTTCAATAAGGGCTTTATCGTTGATGATTGAAAAGCCTAATTCTTCTAGTTTACTTTGGTCTAATTGTCTTGTGTGAGGATCCATGGCGGAGCGAAGAGCAATGTGCGCATAATCGTTCATTTGTCTTAGGGTACTCTCTCTTTCGTGCATAAAAAGGGAGAAAAAAATGGCACCAATCCCTAAAAGCGCTAACGCAAAAATAAGTGAAATGCGAGTGATAATGGAGTGGTACCATTTCATGCTTGTAACCTATACCCAATGCCTCGTATAGAATGAATCAGTTTAGGCTCTTTAGAACTCTCCCCTAGTTTGGTGCGAATACGGCTAATCAACACATCCAAGCTTCGACTCTCATTCTCTTCATTGAGACTAAGAGCACTCCCTAAAAGTTCAGCCCTAGAAACGACGCAATTATTCTTTTTAATCAGATGGGCGAGGACATCGAACTCTGCTGGGGTGAGAGTAAGGGGTGTGCCTTGAAAAAAAATGGTATGACTCTCTTCTTTAAGTTGCAGTGCCATAGGCGTTTCTTCATGAGGATTGTTGCTTTTTTTATAACGCCTTAGCACACTCATAATCCGAGCATACAGCTCTTTAGGCTCATAAGGTTTGGGCAAATAATCATCCGCTCCCAACTCGAGTCCAACTATTTTATCTTCCAAATCACTGCGTGCTGAAGAGATGATAATGGGAATATCACTTTTTGAGCGTATCTCTTTGCAGATTTCAAGCCCATCCATACCTGGCAAGGAGAGATCAAGAATAAGGAGGTCATACTTTTTAAGATTTAAAGCACTGATGCCAAGATAAGGATCTTCGTAGTTGGTGACGTAGATGTTGTAACGTTTGAGAAAATTACTTAGAATTTCAGCTAACTCTGTATCATCTTCAATCATTAAAAGATTAGGTTGCATGGAGGATTCCTTGATAGTAGACATGGGGTATATCATACGCTACTTCTTTGAATGGTTTGTTAATCATGCAAAATCTTAGGAAGCGTGTTTAATATAAATACCGCAAAAAAGCCTCTCTTCTGATTCGTCTTGCATAAAACAGTGGAGGGTAAATGGTGTTGGATGGTTGTGTTCGTTTGTCAGTGAAATGGTATGAGAGCAAAGCCCTTCATAACGACACAATCGTTCAATCTCTTCGAGTGCTTCTGCGGTTGCTTCATTAAAAAGAAAAGGGTCTGTTTTGTTTTTCCACGCTTTAAAACCGATAAATTTTTGAAAGGCAGGATTGAGGTAGAGGTACTCGCCTTGGCTGTTTTTGATAAATCCTAAAAAGGGGAGATTTTCGATAAATCCGCTAAAGCGGAGCGAGGTTTTTTTCTCTTTGAGTTCTTCTGCTTTTTGATGTGTGACATCACGAAGGGTTCCTATCATGCGAATGGCTTCGTTGTGTGCGCCAACGATGGCTTTTCCTCTGACCATCACCCAACGCAGAGGTTCGCTGTTACGCACACGGTGTTCAATGCAAAAAAAGGTACTTTTACCATCTAAATGGGCACGCAAGGCCTCATTGACCCTTGCCATATCTTTGGTATCGACTAAATTAAGCCATGCATTGAGGGTATCAATCTCTTCATGGGGTTCATATCCCATAATTTTTTTCCATTTGGTCGAGTAAAAGAGGGTATCGCTTTTGGTATCCCAATCCCACAGCGCTTCATCGCAACTCTCTAAAGCAAGTTCACATTGCTCTTTTTGTTTCAGTAGCAGTGTTTTACGTGTATGTAAAGCGTGTACATCGTGTAGGGCACAGATAAAAATTTCTGTGTTGTATCGGTTAAAAAAGTTAGAACTATGAATCAGTGTTGCTTTTTGAATGGCATTGTCGTACATTAAGTCTAAAAGGGTTGTGCCATTGCGAGGCAGAGTATCGAGGGTTTCAAACGTAGGTTTTAAAAGTTCTCCAAAGGCTATTTTAAAGGCTTTGTTGTAGTGCCATTGTTGTTCTTTTTTAAAAGCAATGGGCAATGCAATCGCAAAAAAAATCTCTTCTTCCGTAGAGCGTTCACCTCTTTCATGAGGAGCATTGTTCTGAAGTTTTTGAAGACGAAAGGCGAGTACTATGAGAAGGAAAAGTAAGATGACGATTAGGGCTACAAGGGGAGCATAAACCATACGAACCTCTTTATGGCGGAAGTGTATCCTTAGGAATATGAGGATGGAATATTGTACACTCGTTTACTTAAAAGGTTCCATAGAGACCCATAAAAGGTGTCTCTATGGGAAAAAAGGTTACTTAAGCAGCTCTTTTTCACGTACCATAAAAGGAACGCCTTTGATGCCTGCACCAAAGTATTTTTGTTTGAGCGCTTCAATACGTCCAATCTCTTGGTCGTTGATTTTCTGCTCATAGCTGACGGTTTCGTCAAAGTATTTTTTCAAAATAGCAATTTTCTCTGCGTCACTTTTTGCTTTGTTGGTTTCGCTATAAATCAGCACCGATTTTTCCAACGAACTGCGTGCGTGCACAGGGGTGAAGATAAGTTTGATGTTATTGGTAGTGAGGCGTTGCTCAATTTGCATCAATTCTTGTCTGCAGTAAGGACACTCAGGATCAGTAAAGACAACCAATGTCTCTTTCTTAGGGTCATTGCCTAAAGAGACGATGTTCTTTTTATCCTCTTTTTTGTAGAGCGTTGAGAGATTTTTTTGAAGCTCTGCCATCTCCATCATCTCTTTGATGCTTCCACCTTGTTTAATGCTAATGACATCAGGGAAGATGAGGTCATCTTTGGTAAAAATGCTCAATTTTTGAGAGCGTGTGCCATCGCTTAGGTTAAGCGTTACAAAATCCATACCTTCGATATTCTCTACTTTTTTACGGGAGATGACTTCGATGGTAATGTTGGGAACTTGAATTGTTGATTTAAAGTGTTCAACAATTTGTGCGTCTGTTGCTGCAAAAAGTGTGCTAGAAAGCAAAGCAACAAACCATAAAATCTGTTTTTTCATTCATTTTCCTTATGATTTTACAGAATCTAATCTGCATGAAATGAGAGGTATTGTACAATAAAAAAAGTAACAAATTGTTAATCCAAAGGTTTTAAATGCATGAGAACATCGATAAAAAGGTACTTATAGAAGAGATTGAGGGGCTGGTTGAATCTGACCCAAATGCGCCTATTTCCTCTTTTTCTATGCTCGATTTTTTAGAAATACCAGAGCTTCTCTCGATGAAAGAAAGCCTTCTAAAATCCAAAGCGAACCGCTCCCAAGAGAACGAAAAATGGTTCGATGAACTCTGTAAAAAGTAGTTAGAATTGTTTACATGTAAAGATTATGCGATAGGATGTGTAACGATTTTATAGCCTTCACCTTTAATGGTTTCGATAAGATTAAAAGGAATTTTTCCTCTGAGTTGTCTCACAAGAGAACGCATACGCTCTTCACTCACTACTTCATCATGATAAACGTACGATGAAATTTCATTAAACGAGACACTATGTGGGCATTTTAAAAAGAGGTGTTTGAGCAGAAGTGCCTCTTTTTTACCGAGTAAAATATCATGTTCATGATAGACAAATTTTGTATTTTGAAAGTCAAAATAGACCTCTTTGGTAATGAAAAAGTTGTTGTCATTCCAAATATCGCACAATTTATAGATGCTAAAGGCAATCTCTTCAGGTAAAAAATCTTTCACAATGATACTGTCGTACCCCAAATAGTAAAGTGGTTTAAATAAAGAAGGGTGAGGATTGGGCTCTAGCACTAATAAAACGGGCGCAATGCCTCCAGTATCACGAATAAATTTCAAGGTATTGGGGCTAAGCGGGTCTTTGAGATTGAGAATAAAAAGTGCGTAGTTTCCTAGACATTTTTCATTGAGAAAATCTGCTTCACTTTTGAGTTTTTTGACACTCATTTTTAGACGTAAACTGTTCAGATAAGTGTCAATTTTATCTGCGAGTTCACCATCGGGTTCAAGCAGGATAATTTTCATTGCACGTCCTTATTTTCGGTATCTTGCGTATCTATATCTTTATAGATTTTAGCTCAAAAGAGCTTAGTTTTTAATTTGATAAAAAATATTTATATATAAAAATTAAGAAATATTTTATAAGAATCTTTCAAATGGCTTAAATAGCGGGAGAGGAAGCTTTACATGTAAAGCTTCCTCTAGAAGTAAAAAGTTAACAATGAGAGGTTAAATGGTCTCTCCAGCAATTAAGCCAAAGGTTAAACAATCGGTTACCGCAACTGTACCCAATCGGCTTGCGCCATGAGTTCCACCTGTTACCTCTCCGGCTGCGAAAAGTCCGAGGATTGGTTTACCTGTATTTCCTGAAATTACACGTGCTTTAGTGTCAATTTTTAAGCCACCCATGGTATGGTGAGGTTTTGGCATCAAACGAATCGCATAAAAAGGTCCTTTCATATCAATCGGTGCTGCTTTAAGGTTTTTAAGCGTTTGTTTTTTAAATTCATCCTCTTTACCTGCTAGAGCATCTTCGTTGTATTTTTTCACCGTTGCTTTGAGCGCATCGGCTGGAATTTTGTAGTTCGCCGCCAAAGCATCAAGGGTGTCAAATTTTTTCATAACGCCAGATTGGAGTCCTTTTTCGACTTGAGGATAGATTTGCTCACCAAAGGTATTATAGGTACCAAAGTTAACAGGATACATTTTGGGTGCTTCTCTTAGGATAACATACTCAGCATCCGCTCTGGTTTTTCTATCCGCCATTTCGTTCATAAAACGCTTACCGTTTCGTACATCTACAGCGATACCAAGATTAAATAGTCCTTGTTGTGTGAGCAGTGGTGCGACACCAAAACCTCTTTCATCTGGACTAGCCCATGGTCCTTGTTGAATCCAGTCAATGTGTATAGGAAGAGCTCCAATTTGGAAGGCTTTTAGCAGAGCGCCTGCGGTTGCGCCATCGTGGTTGGTTGCATCCATATCTTCCATAATTCTTGGATCTTGCATTTTTCGATAGACTTTATCCATGGAAAAACCACCACTGGCTAAAATGACACCTTTTTTCGCACGGAAAACTTTTTTCTCACCTGAAGTGTTTTCCATATCGTCGCTGATAAGTTTTTTATCAAAACGGTAGTTAATACGTGCTGTGACACCTAAAACAGACGTCCCATCGTTACTCATAACAAAATCATCCATTTTGGTTCGTGTCATGATTTTACATCCAGGGAGTTTTTCCACAAAAGCTACCATGGGTTGAATGATACCTGAGCCACTCATATTTTCTGTTACTAAAGTACGTGCCACAGAGTGTCCACCAAACCACGCAGGTTTAACATCTTGAAACTTTGCCCCACATTTAAGCGCAAATTCTAAGGCATCGTTGGAGCGTTTCACGATCGTTTCTAACATCTCCACATGGTTAATCCCCAAACCTGCTTTTAAACAATCCGCAATAAATTTTTCCCCAGAATCCTCAATACCATGTTTCTTCTGGTATTTGTTCATAGGTACAGCCATACCACCACCGTTGATAACAGAGTTTCCACCTACACGTCCCATTTTTTCCAAAATAAGCACTTTGTAGCCTCTCTCCGCAGCTTTAGCCGCAGCGGCAAGTCCAGCAAATCCCGTACCGATAACGATTACATCGTACTCTTCATCAAACTTTACATCTTTTTCCATGGGTGCTGCCGCCATTGCTTGACTTGCAGTAAGCATCGCAGCTCCCGCACCTATCATGCCTAACTTAAGAGCGTCACGTCTGGACATCGTCTCTTGACTCATTCTAACTCCTTTTTTAAAGTGATATTTTATAAGTTCTAGCTGAATTATACTAATTAAATATAATGTTTAATGTAAGAAATAAGATGAAAGCAAATTTAAAAAGAAGAATAACGGATGGCAAAATTTAGCCAACTTTTAGTTAGGAAGTAAGAGTTGGTACCCTTTTCCATTCACTGTTTTAATGCACTCAAGAGGGAGTTTATCTCGGAGTTGCTTGACAAGCGCTCGAATACGCTCTTGCGAGATAATTTCAT